>JAJFGT010000277.1 GCA_021776015.1 Alphaproteobacteria bacterium | reverse complement strand
TTAGAATAATTTAACGTGGTTTAATTGATATAAAAGACAAAGCATAAATAAAGATGGCAGAAGGACAGGTAGTAGGAAGCGACAATGCACTTGGATGGTTTATCATCCTTGTTTTAATGCTTATTCTTATTATGATCATTTGGTATTTTAATCATGATGACATTAGAAGCTTTCTTCGTTGGATCCGATATGGAGAGATATGGGCCACATCATGGTTTGTCTCTGACTCTTATACCGTACCATGGAAAGACCGGTATTTAGAGTTTGAAATATGGTTCGAAGGCATCCCTAACATTGAAAAACAAAATATAACGGGTGAAATCAATACACAAATTGCTACATTAGCTCTGTATCCATTTCGATGGATCTTTTCAGGCGTCTTTATTTTAAGTGCCATTTGGTGTGCTTTTAAAGGCCCAAATACACAGTTTAGAAAAATCCATACTCTTGGATCATTAATCAAAGCCCAATCTAAAATATTTCCATACATCGCACCCTTTGTAAGCTTTAACCCTTCTAATCAAAGACCTCGACCTCCAGGAGCTAATGTTCCTGCAGAACTTCCTCTATTTGCAGAGGCATTAGGACCAGAAGAATGGTTAGCATATGAGGGAGTTCCCGTTCCCGATGGAAAAGTGAACGGAAATGCAGCTGAGAAAGCATTTGCAAAACAACTTGGAGCATCATGGCGAGGATGGGCACATCTCCCCAAACATAAGCAAGTTCTTTTAGCTTCTTTTTGTTTAAAATCTGTCCGTAAACGGGAAGAATCTGATACTGTTTTGGGAGAATTATCCGTCTCTTGGAGTCAAGAAAAAGGGTTAAAAATTTCACCTCATCTTCTTAAAAAATCTAGAGCAATTCTTAAAAACCGTGAAATCTCTGGAAAAGTTTTATCTTTATGTAACCAACATGCTTATGAGAATACGGCGATGTTACGCGCTCTTCTTGTTGCACGTGACGAAGGGGGAGTTTTATCTCCTTCTCAATTTGTATGGTTGCGCGCGCATGATCGCCCCTTATGGTATCCTCTAAATAATCTAGGTCGTCAAACATTCCATATGGAAGCCCTTGGAGCCATGGCACATTTTAGAGCTGAAAAATTAACACAACGCCCTATTCTACGACCTCGTGTTGGGGATGCTGTTACAAAAATTGTTGAATACATGTCATCAGAAAGAGCTCGTGCTGTTCCTCCTCTCGACTACAGCAAGTCAAAAAAGAAAAGAGGCATTAAGAAAATCAGAGGAACATAATCTAAGAAAATAAAAGAGAAGGTCTTATTACCCATGAATCATATGATACAAAACCTAACAGGTGGATATAAATCATCCGCAAAAATTGTTGATCGTACATTACTTCTATCACTTCCTGATGCCATAGAACCTGTTGTTTGGCGGATGGATTTAGGAACAGCTAAATCATCAGCTATTGAAGTTCGAGCTAATGATAATGGACAATATGACCTAGTCTTAAAAACACCTAAAACAGATGCTCATCTCATTGCAACATATGACTTTAAAATCAAAGCAACACGAGCATTGATGATGGTAACTGGTGCTATGAGTAAAGCAGATAGAGTTTTCCCAACTCGAGGGGATAATGAAAATCGTTATCTACCTGTACCTATCCAACCAACAACAAAACATCGAAGAAACCCTTTCTATTGGGTATGGAAAATATTTAAATATGGCCTAATCTTGTTGAGTGTTATTTTGGTTATTTTTGCAGGAATCATTGTCGCTGGTGCCGCTCAAAAACAATATATGAGTGTGGCGACTTCAACACCAAATGGAACACCAACAGTTTCACAAGATACATCTAAAAAGAAAGTCGGTGAACTTATGTCTGCCGATGATTTTTTAAATAAAAAATAAGTTAGTAAATTATGGCACTCGATCAACGAAAATATGGAACAAAGCATACAGATATTCTAAGGGATAATAGATCCTTTTGGGCACGATCTGCTGCAGCTTTATCGGAACCTAACATGTCCGCCTCTATTTTTATGATGCTCGCCACATCAATCTATTTTATTCCATCATTACTTCTTTTTTCTGATCTCATATTTATACTAGGAGTATTATATCTATGGTGGCTAACAAGATTAGATCGAACTATCATCTTCAAAATGCCTCATGGTGCTAAATATAAAGATGGAAATAATACAGGCCCAGGGAAAAATATGAAGCCAGAAGGGATTTTATATCTCGGAAATCATCAAGAAACCAATGAAGAAGTTTGGTTTACAGGTTCAGATGCCAGCACCCATATTTTATATCTCGGAACAACAGGATCAGGAAAAACTGAAGGACTTAAATCGATTGTAAGTAATGCTCTTTGTTGGGGATCTGGTTTTGTTTACATCGACGGGAAAGCCGATACAGACCTATGGTCAGGACTTTCTTCTCTTGTTCGACGCTTTGGACGAGATGATGATCTGATGGTTCTTAACTATATGACTGGAAACTCAGATGTTAAGGCACCATCAAATTCGATGAATCCATTTTCATCTGGTTCTGCTTCTTATTTAACAAATATGCTTGTCTCTTTGATGCCTGATGCAGAGGGTGACAATGCCATGTGGAAAGAGCGTGCTGTAGCTCTTGTGGGAACAATCATGCCAGCCCTCACATGGAAACGAGACAATCAAGAAACACCTCTAAATGTGACAACGCTTCGTCAATTTTTGCAGTTGAATAACATTATTAAACTCTCTCGAGAACAGGCTCTTCCTGAGCATTTAAGAGCAGGAGTAAAAGGATATCTTGAAACTCTTCCAGGGTATAATGATGTCGCATGGGATGATGAGGGAAAAGAAAAGCCAGCAGGTCCTAATCAACCTCCTATTGATCAAACAACTGCACATCAACAACATGGGTATTTATCCATGCAATTTACACGATCTCTTCAATCCTTGGGGGATGAATACGGTTATATTTTTGATGCCGAATATGCAGATGCAAATATGGTAGATATTGTCCTTAACCGTAGAATTATGGTTGTTCTTATTCCAGCACTTGAAAAATCAAGTGATGAGATCGCTAATCTCGGTAAAATTGTTTCAGCTACGATTAAAGGAATGATGGGATCATCTTTAGGATCAAGTGTAGAGGGATCGTCAGAAACTGTTATTGAAAACAAACCTACACATTCAGCCACACCATTTGTTGTTGTCTTTGATGAGGTCGGATATTATACCGCAGCAGGAATGGCTGTGATGGCTGCACAGGCACGATCCCTTGGATTTAGCCTTGTCTTCTCTTCACAGGATTTGCCTGCCCTTGAAAAACGAGTCAAAGAAGAAGCACGTTCTATTACAGCTAACTGTAACATTAAGATTTTTGGAAAACTTGAAGATCCAACCCAAACAAAAGAATTTTTTGAAAAAACAGTTGGAGATTCTTTTGTCGCAGAACTCTCTGGATTGCAGGTTGATAATACTGGTTTCAGTAAAACATACTACGATACACACCAAGCTAACTTGACACTCCGTCCGAATGCATCATATGACGGCTTGAAAGCTTTTACAGAAGGACAGGCTGTTGTGTGTTTTGGGACAGGTATCGTGGATGTCCAAATGTATTATTCAAATCCTGGGCATGCCAAAGCTATGCGAGTTACACGTTTCATGGCCCTGCCTCCCCATAAAGATGATATGATGAAACATGCAACTAGTATCTCAACATTACGAGATAGGATGGTTAAAAAGAATTGGACAGCAAAAAAAGCAGCTGTTGCTGCTGATATTCCTGAAGTTATTTCTGCACTCATGAGTGCATCCAAAAAATATAAAAAGGTAAAAGATCCTATTGATAAATCTATTTGTAGTATTGTTGATGTTTATGCAGCCAATAATCCCATTGACATGAGTGCTCCTCCTGCTAGTGAACAACCAAAAATACCAACACCTCCAGTAGTGTCTGAACCAGAAACATCAAAACCTGTTGCCAATACAGTAGAAAAAATTCCTTCAAAGACCGATTCTAAGAGTAGTCCTATGGGATTCTTTTCAAAGAAAAAGACAACCCAAGCTCAAACACAAGAACAAATACCAGAAGAAGCACCGCCTAAAACGTCAGAAAAAACTGACACTCCACCTGCATCTCCTCCTCTTAAAGTTAAAGCAAATTCTCAAGCCCTTGACACTCTAAAGCAAGCGGGAAAAGAGGCTGCTAAGTCTTTATTCAAGAGCAAAAAGGATACGGATGATACTTAAAGTTTTTAAGCTTCGCTCTCATGAACAAGGCAGTGTCCTCACGATCATTTTGGTTGCCGTGGCACTCTTTGCTGCTCTCATGTACACATTTACAAGAACAGCCAATCAGGGAACTTCAGATACATCGACACATGGGAAAAATATATTGGCTGTCTCTGAAATCATGGATTACGCAAAAGACATAGAACGTGCGATTGATAGAGCAATCAGTGGGGGATGCTCTGAATCTGAACTCAGTTTTGATAACCCTCTCGCCGCAGGCTATGTAAACGCAGACTCCCCTGTTGATAAATCCTGCCACATCTTCAATGCAGCAGGAGGGGGTATCACATGGCAATCCCTCTCAGGAGACATCAATGATGGAAGTGAGGGGTTATTTCAAGCAGAAGCACAGATTCAAGATATAGGAGAAACAAATTTTGACTCACAAAGTGTTGATCTAACTCTTCTGTTTTTTGGTTTAAAAAAATCGGCCTGCGAACAAATTAATAAAAATCTGGGATATAATTTAACGTCTGTTCCCATCAATGACGGCTCTTATGTAAGTGCCGTAAAATTTACAGGGTCTTTTGCCTATACAGAAGATATAAACGGGCTTGCCGCCGCTCCCAATCCAAGCCCCTGCCCAGGAGGATTATGTGGACGCTCATCAGGGTGTTTTCAAGAAGAATCTGTGGGGCAACGCTATGTTTTTTATCATACCCTTCTTGCTCGCTGAAAATTTCTTCTCTAAACGAATTGTTCATTTATCCAACCCATGGGTTCCCTTTTTTCCGTCGAAATTTTCTATCTCTAGATAGCCAATTTGTTTGATCTTTAGAATCTATAAAAGGCTGTTGCGATGTTGATGGGTTTTGAATGTCCATATCAGGGATAGGTGTGTGTGTCATATCCGAAAGAATTTGAACACGCTGCTGAATAGAAGGATGTGTTTTAAATAACCCTAAAAAAGGGATTGTATTTTCAATACACATCATTTGAATGTCTGCACTTGTTTGTTTCATACGATCCATCCCTGCAATCCGCATTAAAGCTCGCATCATAGCATCTGGATTTTTTGTCAATTCCACAGCACCACTATCTGCCATATATTCTCGCCGCCGGGACAACGCAAACCGTGTAAAGAGGGTTGCCATATATCCAATCCATAAAATAAGAGCAATTGCCAAGAAAAGGAGAAGAGCGCTTCCTCGGTTTCCTCCTCCTCGACTCCGATGACGCATTCTTGGCATCAACATATTATAACGAATCGTTGACCACATCATCTGTGCTGCAAAACCAATCATCCCTGTGAAAATAATACAAATCATCAAAAGACGAACATCTCTATTACGGATATGCGTTAATTCATGAGCAAGAACACCCTCAACCTCATCTTTTCTTAAAGAATTCAATAAGCCTCGTGTCACCGTTACAGCATAATTTTTGTCATTTACACCACTTGCAAAGGCATTTCGAGCATGTGTCTCTATAATATAGAGCTTTGGCATACTCATACCAACACTAATACATAAATTCTCAAGGAGATTATAAAGCTCAGGCTCTTCCTTTCGTGTGACAGGATGAGAATGCGCCATTTTACTAATCATTTTTGTATGAAAAAAATAGGCAACTACAAACCAAACAGAGACACATGTCAGCATCAATGGCCAGTATTCAAGAACAACAGAATTCCCATGGGCAATAAACATAGCTTGACGATCCACCCCCATCGGAGCTAGTCCACCACCGATGACAGCTCCGATCAGCCATAATAAGATAATAAGAATAAGAGGGTAGATACCCAAAAACACCATGGACCAGATATTATTATTCCAGATATGTGTTTTTAGACCAACCGAGCCTAGTGCCATATTTTACGATCCAAACTTAACATTGGGGGACGTTCGAATGGCCTCTTCTTTTTCATCATCAAGCTCATAGAAAACTTCTTTTTCGAATCCAAATTTCTGGGCAATGATGTTACTTGGAAATTGTTCAACAGCTGTGTTTAGTTCATTTGTTGCGTTATTAAAGAAGCGTCTGGCAGCAGATATTTTATTTTCAATATCTGAGAGTTCATCTTGTAATTTCTGAAAGTTTTTATCTGCTTTCAAATCAGGGTAATCTTCTGCCACAGCGAATAAATTCAATAAAGCTCCTCCTAATACTCCTTCAGCTTTAAGACGATCTCCTTCTGTTTTGGCTTTTCCAACCCCTGCACGCGCTGCTGTTACATTTTCAAAAACAGATTGTTCATGCGTAGCATATCCTTTAACTGTTTCAACCAAGTTCGGGACAAGATCAAAGCGCATCTGTAACTGAACATCAACATCTGCGAAGGCGTTATGCCGTACTTGACGAAGGGCAACAAGGCGGTTGTATAAAACAACACCCAAAACACATACAACGGCAATAATCCCCAATAAGCCTATTAAAAACTCCATAATAATCCTCTTTCTAAAATTTTCTATATTTAGGCTAAGCTTACAAAAATATATCCATGAGTTAAAGGTTTTTCGTGGTTATCCTAGAATTATCCTTTGAATTTCATAAAATTTATGCCTAAGATCACATAGATTTAACAAAAAACAGATGGATAATTTTTATGATGAAACGCTTTCTTGTCTATAGCCTACTCATTCTTTCTTGTGTGAGTATTATCACGCCTCCCGCAGTTGCACAATCACCTCTTCAACAACCTCTCCCAGACTATGTACAAACCCTTGCTAACGCAGGTGCTGAAATTCATTATCTAGGAAATGATCTAGGGTTAAATGGATGGATGGCTGTAAAAGGTGGAACACGACAATATGTATATGTCACACCAAATCAAGAGGCCTATATTGTTGGACTTCTTTTGGATCGTACAGGACAATTAATCACCACAGGACAATTAGATCGTTTTCTCAAAGCAAATCCTTCTTATTTAAGCCCACAACAACAGTCTATAATTCCTCAACAATCTGCTAACCCTACAGAACAGGTACCGAATTATCACTTTAAAAATGATTTAGCACAAACATTTTCTCCCTCTAAAAACCCAACACCTGCTCCCGCTGTTTCTTCTCCAGATTCTCCCTCCCAAAAACTTTTTTCTAAAGTACAAGCGGGAGATTGGGTAGAAATCGGACAAAGCACGGCACCCCTCATCTATGCTTTTATTGATCCAGAATGCCCACACTGCCATAAATTCATTACAAACCTCAGAGAATCTGGTGCCTATGAAAAAGGTCAAATCAGAACACGCCTTCTCCCTGTTGGAATTATGGGAGAAGAAAGTCTTTATGAAGCCGTAAAATTGATTGAATCACCGACACCTCAAAAAACATTTTTTGACCATATCGATGGGGATGAATTTGCCCTCCCCGTTGATAAGAGCCTCAACATACAAAAAGTACAGAAAAATATGTCCCTCATGCAAGATTGGGGATTAGACGTAACACCGTTTATTGTTTATAAGAATAAAAATGGTGAAATTAAAATCGTCAGAGGGGCTCCTAAAGACCTTGATTTACTCTTGAATGATCTCCAATAAACAATAAAAATAATCGGATTTTTTAAATACTATGAACAATAAAAATAGATTCTTACTTCAACTTTTTGAAAAAATTGGTCTTCCCCTATTTGCATCTGTCAACGATGTCTCAGCGAGAGCTATTATGACAGGACAAGCCACAAACCTTCCAACAGATGCTGAACAAGCAGAAATTATTGCAAAACTTTTGACAAAAATTACAAAAGTAAGTTCTTCAGTCTCAGAAAAGCTTGATCTAGGAACAAATGATCCTGATTTGGATGACCTGCAGGTCAGCTTAGCTGCTATTGTAAGCCCTGTTGTTTCAAACTTATATCAACTTACCGGTCAAATTCCTAAAGAAGATGATATTGAAAAAATTGTCTTATATTTTGAAACACTGAGCACATTTTCAAATAATTTCTCCTCCTTGCAAGAAGGTGCCTCTCGATTAGAAAAATTACCCGCTAATACAGCAGCTCAGGATAAGACACAAAACTCCCTACAGAATATTATGAGTACAACACCTCTTATAAACGCTGTCGCTGCGTTTCCATTCGGAGAAGCACCTGAAAAATTACTTAAAAAAGTTATTCAAAGAATTCAAAAAAATGTTGATGATATTATAAAAACCATGCCTGAAAATATATCAAATGATGCTACAACTTATACGGGTATTTTCAACACAGTGATTATGATTTATAGTCAATGCCATTTCTCTGAAATGGCACGCATTATGGCGATGGGAGATAAAGAAAGAGAAGCGAATCCTATTTCCGTTGATAATGTCTGGACTCTTTTTGAGCAACGTATAGATATGCTAAAAGCTCTCGTGGGATCAATGATAGAGTCTTCCAATACAACAGAACAAACAAATATATCCCCTTCCATCGAAATAACCAAAGAGCCTGAAATACAGGAAGAACCAGAAAAAAATTCTCCTGAAAAGGTAGAAATACCAGCACCTGAAGAGGCTGTGGCCTCACAAAGTTCAGAAAACCCAATGTCCTTCTTTAGCAAGAAAAAGAAAGAAGAAAGCCCAGAAGAATGACAAAGGTTATTGCCGCATGCTTACTATTGGCAGCACAGACATATAATATCCCTCCTGCTGTTATGATTGGAATTTTAAGCGTTGAGGGAGGAACAATTGGACAAAGCGTCAATAATACTAATGGAACATCTGATTTAGGACTTATGCAGATTAATACATTATGGGTTCCTCAGCTCGCTGGACATTGGGGGGTGAGCGAACATACCGCAAAAACATGGATACAAAATGATGCTTGTACAAACTTAGGTGTATCCGCTTGGATTCTTAGAAAACATATAAGTGAAACACAATCACTCTCTCGATCAATTGCCTATTACCATTCTCGAACGCCATCGCTAGGAAATCGATACAGAAAGAAAGTATATAATGCAATGAAAGAACAAGGCCTTATCAATGTCGGCCAATAAAAAATAAAAAAAATAAAAAGGTTTCTTGTCTTCTGTGTGAAGATTGGCGATAATCATACAACGAATTCTATTATAAACGAAATTTGGCTTACTCTGATGAAAAAAAATAATTTACTTTTTACTCTTACCGTTTCTCTCTTGATCTTAGGTGCTTGCTCTACAAAAAAAGAGTTTTACAACAACCCTCAGGTTGTTGCAGATCCTGATAAAGTTTCCCTTATGCTGGCACAAGCCGCTGACAGAGCATCAACAGCACTTGAAACTTTGGCTGCCATTGAACAAACACGCACCCCTGCTGCCGTTGAACAACCCATTACAAAAATTCCTGCTGAGCTTAAACGAGGGATTAGTGTCAATTGGGTTGGTCCTGCTGAAAATATTTTAAAAACTGTGAGCGATAGAGCCAGTTACAAATTCTCTGTTTTAGGAGAGGCTCCTGCAAACGATATCGTCGTCTCCCTTGATATAGAAAACAAACCTCTCTTCGATGTTTTTAGAAGTATCGGGCTACAACTTGGTACTCGTGCAGATGTACATATTGACTCAAAACAAAAAATTGTTGTACTGAAATATAGATCTCTTCTTTCACAGCTTGACCCTTTATAATATAAAGCAGAAATAAAAATCATGATGATAACAAAAAGTTTTGTATCAAAAGGAATGTATAAGTCCACACTGACTCTATGCATAGCCACAGGCCTTCTTATAGCAACCCCCCTAGCTCTTCCGATGAAAGCAAGTGTTGCAAACTCAAATACAAGCTTCGAGGCAAATTTAGCTGGATCTCCAAAGCCACCTACACTCCACGAAATATCAAGCAAAAGATACACAGGACCTTTGGGAGAGGGAGAAAAAGTTCTACCTTTAGATATCAGATTAGACGCTCTTAAAGAAGCTGCCGTTTCATATGGAGCACGCGCAGGGCTTTCTTTTCGTACCCATCAAATTAGAGCTGATCTAAAAACAAGAGCAGCGTATCTTGATAAAGTCTTTAATTTTTCTCAGCTTTTAATTCCTGCTCCATCTGGTTTTACCATTGAGCCACCTATTATATCTGAATCGCTTGATGCTATGATTATTGAAGGGGATGGACAAAGAGCTGCTGTTTCAGACACAATTTATAATATCAATAAGAATGCTAAATTTGTTTCTACAGCTCGATCATGGAGACAATATCTTGAAAGAGACTGGGGTGAAGTTTCTGATCCTCCCTCTATTTTACTACCTAAAAACGATGAAGAAATTTCTATATGGGAAGCTCATACTGATATGGGATGGACAGAAGGGTATACCCAAGCTGACGAAATATTCCAAGAGGACCTTAATACCCTTATTGCTGATTATGAAGGCATGATTCGATATAGAAAATTACTTGCACAGAATATTGTCTCTCCACCTTATGCTTTACAGACAGATCGTGGAATTACAAAAGAAACTGGTGAAATGCGTATAGGAGATCGTGCTGTTGAAATAACGGGAAAATCTGTCTTTATCTCTGGAGCAAAAGAATGGCAACCCGTAAGCCGATAAGCCTTCTTAAAGGCGATGTATCAGGAATTGTTTATCCAGATGAACCTGATCGTTTTCGGGAAGAACATGTCGATGCCCTTCTTGAATGGTGCGTGAAACAAGGTTCCTCTGATATTACAATACAAACTGATCGCCCTATCTATAATGACATATCTGGTGTTTTATATCCTGCGACCTATAGAGCAATGGACTCTTCGGATATGATATCTTTCCTTTCTAAGATTTATGGTGCAGACGCACCAGCACGTCTAGCTTCGGCAAAAGACTTAGATATATCCTACGAAATACGCCCTGATCGATATAGTCGTGTTCGCTTTCGTGTCAACATCACAGCTATTCAAGCAAAAGGACGGGATGCAGCACAGATCACAATGCGTTCACTTCCTACAGACCCCCCTTATCTTTCCGATCTAGGGGTAGAACAGGCGATTATAGATGCTTGGAGTCCTCGTCAAGGCATGGTTATCATTACAGGGCCTACAGGCTCTGGAAAATCAACACTTCTTGCCGCGGGAAACCGTATGCTTCTTGAGCGCCCTCATGGCTGTGGAAAGATGTTAACTTATGAGTCTCCCATCGAATTCACCTATGATTCTATAAAAAGCCCTCGTTCTCTTGTTGCTCAAACTGAAATTCCTCGACACCTTCCAGATTTTTCAGCTGGTGTTCGAAATGCTTTACGCCGAAAACCCAATGTTATTCTTATCGGAGAAGCACGAGATAAAGAAACTATATCGGCTGCTATCGAAGCTGCACAAACAGGACATGCTGTTTATACAACAACGCATACAACAGGTGTTTCATCGACTATAAAAAGGATGATTTCATCCTTTGAAAAAGATGAACGAACAGAGCGTGCCTACTCTCTCATGGAAACACTACGTCTCATTGTCACACAAGTTCTAGTGCCTCGTGAGGGTGGAGGACGAATTGGTGTTAGAGAATGGATGGCTTTTCCAGAGGAAATAAGAGAGAAGCTTCTAGATATGGATATAAATAATTGGGCAAATGAAATTCAACGCCTCATTCCACTCTACGGCCAGACAATGACAACATCTGCAACAATAGAATTCGAAGCAGGTGTTATTAATAAACGCTATTACCTTCTTCTAACGGGCGGTGGAAGCGGAGAATAATATTTAAACCATTTGCTAACATTTATATGGTATAAATATAGACACAGTAATTTAAAATGATTGTATAAAACGATGGCCGGACAAGAAATCCTCGAAGTAAAAGATCAGATTGATTGGAAATGGAGAAATTCCATGCGTCCTGTTCGATTCTTTGCCTTTGATGCACGCGCCTCTTTAGCTTTTTTCTTCTTATTATTATATGCACGATGGATTACACTATTTTTTGTAGCAGCATCAACGTTTCTTTTCTGGATATTAGAAAAAAATGGTCTTACATTTAGTTCAGCAATGCGTCGTTTTAGACTTTTTATTAGTGGAGATGAGCGCCCTGCTCTTATGACATTTAGAAAACATCCCTTCAAAGATTATGGTTGAGAATAAAACATAATTTTATCTTCTTAAAAAAATATGAAAATATTTCCCTTGACATTCTGTATGTAAATACTATACCGAAACCTTAATTTCAATTAAAAAAGCAGATAACATGAGTATACAACATAAAATACAGCAACCTTCAGCGGATTCAAAAGATATTTCAGACACAAATGTCGGACAAGAACAAATTGAATCGTTTATAGAAACCATGGAAATTTTGAGATCTCTAAATTCTGAATTCCCAATTCAACATGCTTTATCTTTGGGGATTATCTCACTTAATCCAGGTTTATCTCTTACAGAGCTTGCAAGTAAAATGAATTTACCTCTTTCTACAATCTCACGTATTGTCGGAGCCCTTTCAGAGCATCGTGCCAATGGACGCCCTTACAACCTTATTGAGATTAAAGTTTCCAAAGAAGAGCGTAGAAAAAAAGAACTGTACCTTACTCAAAAAGGGCATAATTTCTTGAAAAAAATCCAAGGATGTTTTTAGAAATTTTATAAAGTAGCTATTACAAAATGGGTACAAATAAAGCTTGGTGGAATTTAAATTTACCTGAACAACTTGATAATAATAAAATTATTATCAGTAAGTTGAATACATCATCTTATGTACTTTTTATTATTTTAGCTGTCCTGGCATCTATTTTCTTTATTGTGGGAATAGTTGACAACGATCTAACTATACTTATATTTTCATTTTTTTTATTTATCTATCCATTTTTAGCCAATCCCTATTGGAGTAGTGTTTATATTAATAGAGACGGTTTAGGATATGTTTTTGCATCTGTCTTTAAAAAATTCTTTAAATGGTCAGATATCAATCATATTGAAATGCTCCCAATACGTGGAGACTATTTGATGAAACTATATTTGAAAAACGGTAATACTAAGATTCTCCCCTATAGTTTTTTTATATCTATGAGCCATACATCTGTAGAATTCGCAAAAAAATTAAACGAATATAGAGATTCTTATCAACATTAAGAACCAAATTATTTAAATTAAAAAAACCAGTTTATTAGCTTGCAATAGAGGGTTTAATATTAAAAGGTTTTATCATTAATCCATACATTCCTTAACC
>JAJFGT010000276.1 GCA_021776015.1 Alphaproteobacteria bacterium | reverse complement strand
CGCCGTGAGCGGGATACACGACATAATCATCTTTT
Organism: Alphaproteobacteria bacterium; assembly: GCA_021776015.1. GTDB lineage: Bacteria > Pseudomonadota > Alphaproteobacteria > Micavibrionales > Micavibrionaceae > UBA1850. Next base: position 7,380 of record JAJFGT010000276.1, on the reverse strand, counting down.
TTGAATCTTACAGCATTATCATTATGAGCCATTATAATTTGTCCTTTTTTTATTGATTCAACACCTACATCATTAAGCGAAGACAGTAAGGAAAATAGAGTCATGTTTAAACGCACAAAACATGACAGAAAGTCTATGAAAATCTTCACACAACCCTTGCTATAAATCACTCACCGTATTCATGATGGTTACAATGTATAACAGGTTTTTAGGCAAAATTCAACATTTCTTATAATTCGTTTTAAAATGGAAAGATAACAAGGTGTTAAGTTTGGCGTTAAGATAGGAATCTTTGGTGTTAAGATAAAATTTTAATCACCTTCACCAGGATTCGGAGAAAAATACTCTTTAAACTTATTTTTTTTGTCTTTAAATTCCTCTGCCGTGGCAAGAGGAGGCTTTTGACGTGTTAATACAGGCCATTTTTCAGCATACTCTCTATTCATCTCAAGAAATTCTTCAGCGCGAGGGTCGGAATCTGGAACAATGGCTTCTATGGGGCATTCAGGCTCACAAACACCACAATCAATACATTCATCGGGATCAATCACAAGAGTGTTCTCTCCCTCATAGAAGCAGTCCACAGGACAGACTTCTACACAGTCAGTGTGCTTACACATAATACAAACATCAAGAACAACATATGTCATGGCCTATGGAATAGCGTTTTTTATAGGAAAAGATCAAGGGGATTATCAAATAAAACCCATTATATTTTTTGAACAGCGCTTTCCAAAAGTTTAAGAGTGCTTGTTTCCGCGCCTGCTGTTAGCGCTGCTTCTATTCCAAGAGGGAGAGGGATGATGTCTTTACTATGGCTAAAAGGAGCATTCATAATAACAGGAATATTAAGCCCCTCTGTATGCTCTAATAAAAGTTCTTCTAGGCTATAGGGGAAGGATATGCTTCCATTGTTACCAATCATGCTAAAGCCACCAATCATAAGCCCTGAAATGCTCTCCATATGCCCCAAACGTCTAAGGTGTAAAAGCATACGATCAATATTACGAATTTCTTCAGACTCATCTTCAAGAAAGAGTATTTTTCCTTTGAGGTCTGAAATAAATTCCGTGCCAAGAAGATATGTGAAAATACACATGTTTCCTCCAATTAGGGGGCCTGATCCCGTGCCTTGTCGAAGGGTTTGAGCGTGTGTAAAATTGTGAGAAACAGAATCTCCCGAGAGAATCTCAGTTACTTCTTTATAGTGAATTTCAGCGGTATCTTTGCTATATCCAGCAATGCTGGGGCCATGAAATGTTACCCAATGACATTTATGGTGGAGTGCATTAATAAGCGCGGTTGTGTCGCTAAACCCCATGATGATCTTTGGAGGTGTATTTTTAAGACGTTCAAAGTTGATATAGTCAAGAAGATGGAGGGTTCTGTTTCCTCCGCCTGCATTGAAGATAGCTGTGATTTCGGGGTCACATAAATAATCCGCAAGGGCTGTGGCTCGCTCCTCAAAGTCTCCCCCCCACTCATGATAACGAGAATAGTTATTAGGGTGAATTTTAACGCGATAGCCACGTGTTTCCCAAAAATGTGTTGCTTGATCTAAACGGTCAGGGTTAAGCCATCGTCCTGTGGCTACAACACCGATTGTATCGCCCTTATTCAGGGCTCGTGGTTTTTGAAGAATCATGGTTTTTTATGTTTGTATTCTATTATATGTTATATTTATACAGGTTGAGTTTAGCCTACTTCAATCCTTTTGTGAAAGAGTATATGTTTTCGTATATCCTCTTGATATAAAACAAAAATTAAGTTTTTTTTGTAAAGACATTATAATTTCTGTATATTAAGAAGATGAATACAAAACAAAACCCAGTGTTATGGATAAAATAAGAAATGTCTCTAAAAGAACAAAAAACCAATGAAGATGCTATGAACACTCTCGTTCTTGATGGTGCTCTTGGTCCTAGAGGACAAGCTTCTGGTGCTTTTGGAGAAAGTTCAGGGCAAGAGCATTTTATGTCTTCCATTGGTGAAATGCTTGAAAATTTGATAGAACTTATTTCTCATGTTTTAGGTGGTGGCGGTATTAGTGAGAACGCTTTTCCTTCTCCAGATAGAGTAAGTAAAAGGTCATCAAGACAGGGAAGAAGTGCTTCATCATCCTCTTCTTCTTCAAATCTTATAACTGATCCTACAGTAGTAGGCATAGCCAATAACTTGGTAGACTACATTTCTCGTGTAGAGGTATTTGGTAAACAATCCTCTAATCCTGATCTAAAAACAGCAGATGCGTATGATGGAGTTTATCATGGTGCACGCCCTCATTTTGAAAAGTACTCTGCAAAGCATTTTGACGGACGAAGCCCTACAGAATTAAAGGTGGGAGAAGTTAATCAATGGCGTTCAGCACTTTTAAGTGAAACAAATGTTCGATCATCAGCCTTTGGTGGAATCCAGATCGTCGGAGACACTTTCCGTGAGGAAGTTCGAAAACTAGGGCTTGGAAATGATGCTGTCATGGATATTCCCCTCCAACAAAAAATTGGTCACTCTCTTCTGAATAGAGCAGGGTTTGAAGATTTCCTATCGGGGGATATGACTCTAGATGATTTTCAAGATAGGCTTGCTGGAACTTGGGCGTCTTTAAAAGGTTCTAACGGTGTGGGGCGATATGACGGTGACGTAAATGGAAATATGGCATATGGAAGTGCGAAAGATCTTCGAAATCTTCTTGTCCAAAGTAAAAATGCATATCAGGCTAATTTAGCGACAAATGTTGCAAGTGTTGAGGGAAGACAATATCTCGCAGAAGCTGGTGTAACAAAATCGGATATGGAGCTTGCTCAAAACAACATACAGCAACAACCAGTTATGGGATTTGGAGCGCCAGTTCTTCAGCCTCTCTAAAATCATTAATAAAGTGAAGGCTGTATATTGAGAGATATTCTTTTACGGAATATTAGGCGATTTCTATCTTAAAAGCGGTTTCTTTTCATTAAAAATATGAATATAATGGCGGTTTATTTAATACTCCCATTCCAGAAAACGTAAAGCCATGCCTCAATCTGACGATACGATTATGAATTTTCCTTTACCTGATCAGGATAATATTCAAAATTTTATACTCGATGAGTCATTGATACGAGGGCGTGTCCTGCGTTTGAATACTGTCTTAGATAAAGTAATTATTCCTCATGACTTACCCTCGCCCATTGCTCAATTGATGGCAGAAACAATCGCTTTATCATCTCTTTTATCCTCTATGTTAAAATATGAAGGCGTTTTTATTCTACAAATTCAAGGGAAAGCCCCCAAAGATACGCCGATGAGTATGATCGTGTGTGATGTGAATTCGGACGGTCATATTCGAGCCTGCGCAAATTACAGTAAAGAACGCTATGATGCCTTTATAAAAGACAATCAAAAGAAAAAAGACAAGCCCATTACTTTGGCTGATATGTTTGGTGACGGCTATTTGGCGTTTACTGTCGACCAAGGCGCCCACACAGAGCGTTATCAAGGTATTGTGGGGCTTGATGGGAAAACTCTTGAAGAGTGTATTCAGCGTTACTTTGAACAATCAGAGCAAATTGAAACTGTTATCCGCTTAGCCGTAGATTATGTGGATGAGGCGTGGCGTGCAGGAGGCATTATGCTTCAAAGGACCCCTTTGAAAGATGAAGACGTTCAAAATGAAATCAAAGATAAAAGTGAAGAAAACTGGGTGCGTTCCTCTATTTTGCTAAAGACCTGTAAAGATTCTGAGTTATTAGATGTGCGTCTCCATGAGGATACATTACTGTTTCGTCTTTTCCATGAGGAAGGTATTCGAACGCTCGACTCAAAGGTTTTACAGGCAAAATGTAGATGTTCAGAAGAACGCTTGATAAGTGTTTTGGCGACGATGCCAGCGGATGATATTGCTTATATTATTAAAGATGGGAAAATATCCATGACATGTGAGTTTTGTAAGAAAGAGTATGCTATAATTCCCCCTGATGAATTATTATAGAATCATGTCTTTATGGGGGCTGTCTTTAGGCCTTCTTGTTTGCCTTACAGGGTGTCTCTCAACAACAGGGACGGTTCTTCCTTCTTTGACCTTTCATCAATATGCACAATCACCTGTCTCTTTCAAAACTGTGAATATAAAGGACACTCATCTCTCACCATCATCTCATGAAGTTGAAGGAAAATTTCGAGATCAAATGTCGTCTTATTTTAATTCACGTTTTCAAGCACATGAGAATGCATCAAACCATTTGAACCTTGATCCCTTAATAGTAAATGTGACGAAATCTTATCTTAAGCGGGGAGGGAAGAACGACATCCTCTCTCCATGGAAATCATATGATCAATATCAGTTCCAAACAGAGATTAAGATTAATCTCGGATGTGATCAGAATCACTCCAATAGGGAAGAAGTGATCAGAGTCTCTAAAACGATAAAAATACCAACTCATTATAGTCTTTATAAAAGAGATCTTCATCTTATGGGATTCACAGAGGACTATGTCGTGGATATGGATCGTGCCATTCTAGGATTTCTATCTACCAACTGCTCCTCACATTGACACTTTATTTTCATTATAGAAATGAGTTGCCCACCAGATTAAGTTATGGTAACTCTGCTCGTTGACAAGTAAATATCAAATAAAGAGTAATGGGGTTATAAATATGGGAACTAAATTTGACGCAATAAATTCTTTGGTTCTAAATGGAAGATTTAGAGGCACTAACGATTTTATAAGCACAGTTGGTCTAGTTTTAGAGACGATAAACAAAGCAGCGCCAGACTCTTTTACTACCATATACTCTAAAACAAAAGCTCCTCAGCATTTTTTACTGCTTGATTGGGTTAATGCAGCTAATGATACAGGAATAGAGGAATGGATGGCACAGCAAGGGCTGACAACATTAGATGTTAATGCACCTACTTTTACATGTAGTCCTAGAGTCCAAGAAGAGTTTAGATTAGCTCAAGAGGTAAAGGATTCTCCTTTCGTACTTAATAAGGATGCTGTTGTTGAGTTTAAACAAAATATAATTCCCTATATTAAGTTTCTTTTTAAACCTAAGAAAAAAATTGAGGCTCCAGTTTCTCGACCTTTTAGTAGTTTTACAGATTTTGAAATAGCACGAAGATTCAGAGATTATTTTGAAGTGAAAGCTCCTATTATAACGCTTGGTCAAGGGAGTAGTATGAGAGTTTTTAAACCAGAAGAATAATATTATTGAAAAAATGGCAAATGAAATTGATAAAATCCATGATCTTCTCGAGGCTGATCCCACTCAGAGTCGCAAGAAATTTATAGAAAGGATCGAGAGTGCCTTAATCAAAATAGATATGGAGGCGTGGGCCAATTTTTATAGTCTTTCTCGTAGAGGAGAAGGGGATAAGCATTTTTTATTCCTGAATTGGAGAGATGCAAGTGGGCGCTTTCAGGAAATCAATGATTGGAGAGAAAAATGGGAATTAACCCCATCAAAGATGGGTGTTCTATCTTATGATGGCAGGGAAGAAAAGAAAGCTCTTTTTCAAAGAAATATTAGTGAATTGATTGATTTGTGCAGAGAAATGGAAGAACCATCTCTGAAAAAATATGGAAGGGCTCTTTTTTCATATTTTAATTCTCTGATGGGAGGGGGACAGAAGAAAATAGCTCGTTTCTCTTATCTTCCTTTTGTTAATTTTAAAGATTTCAAAACAGCAGAGAAATTCCAAAGTGATCTTTCAGTGGAGGTCCCTATTATAACTTTTAAAGATAATGGGTGCATCGAAATTTCCTATCCGAAATCTCATATTAAGAGTGATAATGGTAGTAGGGAAGGGAGAATTATACTTCCTCAAGAATCTTTACCTGTACCTGTTAAAGCCCCTCTAAGAAACCGCCTAGAGCACCTTTAAGAGCTTTTTCTGGGTCATTAGGATTATCTAAGAGATGCTGTAGAGGCTCTTTCTTCGCAGGCGGAGCTTCCTGTTTTTGATCGGGTTCATTATTTTGAGAAGATGGTTGAGTATCTTGCGATTTTGGCTCTTCTTTTCCAAAGAGATCAATGCCAAGCTTACGATTAATATCGTCTGTGATGCCTTTATCTTGTAGGAGTTTACCAATTTTCCGTTTTAATTTCCGTTCTACATAGTTTTCAAGTATGCCACCTCCTGCTGTTTTAGCAGGGTTATCCAACGAGCCTTTAAAAGCCATTTCAAAAGGAGGCAGTTCTTCGCCTTCTGTTGTTTTAGGCGTAACTTTATTTTTTATATCAATGGTCCATCGAGGCAGATTGACATGTCCCGTCACATCAAATTTTGCTGCTGTTCCGTCGAGAATAACAGGATTAAGTTTGACGATTCCTTGTGCAATATCAAATTGTCCATCCAGTGTTTGAAATTCTGTATTTCCTTTATAAAGAGCACTGCTCGTCAGAGCTTTAAGCGTATCACCTGGTTTTAAATCATCATTCAATGCCGTGGCAAATCCTGCGATATCGACACCATGAATGACAATGCGTTCACCTTTAATATGAGCTTCACCAGATAAGTTTTTAATGAGATCTGCCATAGATCTCCCTTGTGTCGAAATATTTTCAGACGCTTTTATTATGGCACCTGTCATCATATTTGATTTTTTTCCCATGATCGCACTCAATAGAGAGTTGGCATTTAAGTTCTGTGTATCTGTCTGGAGCTGGACAGATGCAAATCCTTTTCCATTTTCTGCAGAGACCGCTTTGCCTGATAGATGTGCCCTACCATTAAACATATGAGCATTAAGTTCTGAAATTGTTAAAACACCATCTTTGAGTGTTAAATCAATAGAAGGATTGTCAAAAACCCATTTATTTTGAACAAGCTTTTTGGCCTTGATATCGAGGTTTGCTTCAAGGGTATTCATCCATTGTGTATCAATAGTATCTGTCGACCATCTTTCTTTCTGTGTGTGTTTCTTCTTTGAGGCTTTATTATGTAAGCTTCCTTTTGAGGATGAAACAGATGGGTTTGAGCTTGTATTTGGAAGAATCAGAGACCCTAGATTCATATTCCCTGATAGGGATGGAACATTAGATCCCATATTGAGAGTTAATGCAGCGCTATCAATAGGGATTGGACCTATTTTTCCTTCGGCTGAAGAAACCGTCATTATTTTTCCTGATTGGGAGAGGTCTAATGTTAGATCCAAAGGCCGTTGCCATGCGCGTCCCATAGAAAAGTCAGGCTGTACCATTTTGACAGCATTCACAAAATTAGCATGTTGAATACGAATATTTAAAGTGCTTATGATCGGCGCAACTAAAGGATCTTTGGCTAGTCCCTTTGCCGTAAGGGTGAGACCTTTATGACGAATTTTTGTTGAAAATTTTAGATTTTCTAAAGATCCGTTGAGATCAACATCAAGCTCAATGGCTCCAATTTTTTCTTTA
>JAJFGT010000275.1 GCA_021776015.1 Alphaproteobacteria bacterium | reverse complement strand
AAATATACAAAAATACGCGACTTTAGAGCCTGAAGAAAAAAATCAATTATTCCTCAACACATTTTTATACAACCTAAAAACCTCTTTTGATTCATTGCTACCATTGGTCTCACCTACCACCATCCAAGAGGCGGCTAGCTCTATTGGAAGGGCACATAAAGAGAGTATAAACCTTACTCCTCAACTCGTTGAGACGGGTCATTTAACTGCCGATCAAGTTAAAAACCTTATTGTATATGCTATTAATGCCGAAGCTCCAAAAGAAACAGAAAAAATTCAGGCTGTAAAGGATTCTCCTCTTGCTATCAGTATGATTAACAGTCCGCATTGCGGGCAGGATCAATTAGATAATCTTTTAATAAGAACCTTTGATTATAATAATTTACTTGCGACGGCAGCTCTTATAAAAAAAGGAGCCCAACGATCAATTGTTACTTTATTTAAAGCAGCATCTGCAAATAATACGGAACAACTAGAAGCATTAGCTCAAGATTCTAAAATCCCTTCATTAGCTTTTCATACATGTATTGAAAAGGATGTATTACCTAATAAAACTCCAGATGTATCTATTACTTTAATTGAGAGTCTTCCAAAAGAAAAACTTGATTTACCAACAATTTTAAATAGCTCTCTCCTCAATGACCAAGAATCCGTTACAGCGGCTATTACAAAAAAAGGTGCTGAGATTCTCCCTTCTAACTTTAAAACAGCAGCAGAAGAAGGACTCCTTGAATTAGCTCAAACTATGCTAAACAATGGTGGCAGTACTGCAAAAAAAGCAGCTCAAGCTTTTTTAGAAACTCAAGTCCCCCCTACAGGATACAGAGAGGACAGCCCTTATGTTCAAGGCTATATGAGTGTTATCAAAATTTTAGAGCAGAAAATTGCCTAAATATCAAAAAACCCCTCTAAAATCATGAGAGGGGTTTTTTATAATTTCATAGACTAGACGTCGTAGTAACTCCTAGAAAATACTACTTCCACAGGCCTCTTCTGCATCAATTGTGTCTGCATTCAGCGTGCTTCCAAAACTAAAAGTTGTGGACCCACCTGATTGAACAGCGGATGTAGCATCTCCCCAACATGTTGTCTTACCAGTCTCTTCATCTCCTGCTGCAGTTTCAAGATCATTAAGTTCTTCTGGTGTTAACTCTCCACCATCTCCTGCTGCGGGTGTTATATCATTCAAAGCTGATGGTGATGTGCCTCCATTTGGAGCGCCTCCTGTGCTTGGAAGCCCTAAAAATGTAAGCTGAACAAGTCCTCCACTCACAGAGAATGGGTCAAATGTTTGAAAGAGTTCTTCCTGATTAATAACAACATTATCCTCTCCAATACCGAAGAAAAAGAGTCCTAAATCATTACGATCACGGAAATCAAATATTCTGTCATTAATGAAATTAAATTCATTTTGTGTCAGGACATTTCCTTGTGCCGATGGCGTTACTGTTCCAAATGGTGTTACAAACGTTGAATCCAAAGCACTCAAAATTGTTGGTGTACCTGGATCAAAGAAGGCACCATTATCAAGCTCAATAAAGAACTGTGATTGCCCATTAAAGCGTTGTGCTCCGATTGTTCCGCCAAACCCACCAGGCCCGTCTGTATCAACAAGCTCAAGATTTGCAAAACCTGTATATGGCTTTGGAAAGGATGGGAAGAGAGCTCCATAAATTTCACGCTCACTTGGACGTCCATAAAACATTGCTGTTGGGACAATATCCATATCCATATATTCTGATCCAAATTCATATGGAGAAAATTTCAATCCAACACGTCCTCCGTTGAATGTGTTTCCCTCTCCTGTCAGATCAATAAGACCACTTTCAAAATGTGCTCCAATATCATTGTTAGTAAATGTATTCCCTAAAACTTTTACTTTTCCATTATTAGGCCCAGAAACATAAAGTCCATTCTCAACACTATTTGATACTACATTGTTTTTAACAACAATTTTATTAAATCCTTCGACCTGAATACCATCTCCTCCATTCAGATGAGAGAAATCATATTTTGACTTGAAGGCTGGTGCATCCATCCCAGGATCTGAGGCTTCTGTTCCAGAGTTTGTAACCGTATTCCCGACGACACGCACTTCAAATTCAGGTGTATATCCATAATAGGGCGTTGCTTCAACAATCTCTGCACGTGGAGCTTCTCCTAAATCTACTTCTTTCATAAAGGGTGAAGCAAATCCGAGAATATTAATTCCATCATCACCAGAGTCACTCACATGGTTTTTCTTTACAAGAACTTGGTTAGCTCCTACAACTTGGATACCATCATCTAAAGAATTAGAGACTGTATTTTTAATGATTTCAACGCTTACAGGTATAATGCTTGATCCATAAATCCCTCTAACTTGAGGAGAATCAGATTCGAAGAAACCGCGACGTCCTGTGACAACATTGATACCATCTCCTCCAAAGAGTCCTTCTGTATAAGGTGTTCCTGAGTTACTGATTTTATTTTTTTCAATCAATGTGTCTCCTGAGAAGAGGACTTGAACACCATCATCTCCTGAGATATCTACTTTGTTTTTACGGACGACAACAGAATAAGGTTTGTATTCATCTCCCTCATAGAAACCTGGGCTAGTATCTCCTTCTTTATCGTTCCAAACATTACGGATATGAATCCCATCTGATCCATAGAGATCCCCTCCGCCATAAGGGCGACCTCCGCCATAGCCAGAATTTTTTACTTTATTATTTTCAACGAGAACAGAGTTTGAACTATCGACTTCAATTCCATCATCACTGGATGTTTTGATATCATTTCCTATAATTTCAACGGCATATCCTGAAAATCCATGATCAGAAAGACCTGCTGATACTCGTTTACCTCTATCATAAACATGTCCAACGTAGATTCCATCCGCTCCAAGACGATCTGCTCCGCCATAGGAGACTCCATCACCATAGCCAGCATTCCGTACTTTATTATTCGCAATCAATGTGCGTCCAGATTTATGAACTTCAATACCATCATCTGCGGTTGTTTTAATATCATTATCTAATATCCGAACAGCATAAGGACTTCCGTTTGAAACTTGCCCAACATGGATACCGTCATGTCCCCAACCTTCGTCTCCACCACCGTAACTTTTACCAGGCTTGTCTTCAGTAACACCATACCCAGAATTCCGTATTTTATTATCCGCAATTAAGGTTTGACCTGATTGATGAACATCAATCCCATCATCTCCTGTATGGTTAATAATATTGTTTACAATTTCAACAGAGTTAAGTCCGTAATAATAGCTATCATCGTAGACATTTTCGACTTTGATACCATCACCGTCATTGGCTCCAAATCCATAGCCAATATCCCAACGAGTTTCTCCACCTTCATACGTATCAAGCCCTGTATAAGCTACTCTATTTGAAGCAATCAGAGTTTTTCCGCTATCACGTACTTCAATCCCATCGTCCCCTGTTGTCTTAACGTCATTATAAAGAATCTCTACAGCGTAACCATGACCATCAACATTCCAGTCTGTACGATCAGAGTCATAAGGATCATCAGTTAGCGCTATAGCACGAATAGGTCGAGGGCCGAATTCTGAGTTTGCAGACACGCCTCTAACGTGAATTCCATCGGCTCCGTACCCATCTTCGGCACCGCCATAGCTTTCGCCTTCTTTATCTTCACCAACAGTTCCATAGCCAGCATCACGGATTTTATTCCATGCGACTAATGTACGACCTGTTCCTGACTCCATTTCATAATCACCCATTGGGGCATAATCATGAGATTCTCCAACAACTTCAATTCCATCATCTCCTGTAACACGAACATCGTTCCCAATGATCACGACATCATAATCCCAAGGCGCTCCAAATGGACCGTAATAAGCTTTTTTAGATCCTTCTATTCCCTCATCAGATGAGGTCACAGTATCATGTGGGACATTGCTACTACGCACATTACGTACGTGAATACCATCGGCGCCATAATAATCAGCACCCTCATAATCTTCTCCGCCACCATAACCAGCATCACGGATTTTATTCCCTATAATCCAGACATTATCACTTTCAGAGACTTCAATTCCATCATCCTGCGTACGACGAATATCATTTCCAGCAAGGATTACACTCGGTCCAAAACTTAATGGCTCTATATCAGAATTCAGAGATAGCATGTCACCACTCCGACGAATATCGTAAATAGAGATTCCATCTGCACCTCGATCATCAGCATGCTTTCCATTTCCATAGAACCCTGCATTTCGAATCACATTTCCAAAGAGAGCGACGCCATGACCATAAGAGGCTTCAATCCCATCATCGCCGGTCCAGCGCACATCATTTTTAAAGAATGAAGCGTATCCAAAATCATATAAATTAATACCATCAAACTTAGTATTTTTGATTATATTTTTACGGAAATCAGCAACATCCACATCCTCAACTTTAATACCGTTGCGACGTGCGTCTTTAATGTTGTTACGTCGTACGCGGACATAATCCGCATCTTCTATCTTAATTCCATTTTTTGTATCACGGGTAATGTTATCTACAACACGCACATCACCAACATTCTTTAGATCAATTCCATTTTGGCCTGTGTTATGAATGGTATTTCGAGCAACGACAACAGAAAATTTATCTTCTGTATTTTTG
>JAJFGT010000274.1 GCA_021776015.1 Alphaproteobacteria bacterium | reverse complement strand
TAGGGCGAACTACGTAGCATGGAAGGTAAGTCAGTCAGAGAATTTATTAAATCAGCATCATCCATCAATAAATCAATGATTTCTCCATCATCGATACAACGTATCATAATCTCTTTTGCCCTCTTACTTATGTTGTGATCCTTATCGTCAGCATAGATTCTATAATAAGACCAAAAGTCTAGAATATCTTCACTTGTAAGAATATTATCTTGATAGCAATGATGTCGTATTAATAAATCTTCTATCAACTGCAAGCCAAGCTTCACTTCTTTTTCTTTTCCTGACCACATCATGTTTTCAATAGCAGGTTTTATATCTGAAACATTCTGAGAAGATAATTCCTGATTTAAAATAGAAGAATTAGATTCCATATGCTTAAGCACTTCATAAACATAAGATTGCTGTGCTGGCTCAAAATCATTATATAGTCGTAGAACATCAACAACTAACTCCTTTTTTCTTTCTGCAAACGCATCAGCGCCAATAAGAAAAGAGTTAAGTAGATATTGATGCATAATATCAATTCCTACAATCCTTTCGGCTAAATCATCAGAGGAAAGCAACGGTTTAACGGCATCTACTGGGTTTATTTCAAGAGTACGTTTTATGGCTTGTTCTAAGCGAGGTTGCAGATTTTTGAAAATATCTTCCCTTTCAGAGGCTACTATTGGAGCAGAAACTTCAGAATTTGATATAATATTGCTCCTTGTTAATGCCTCCCCAGACTCTAAGGTCATCTTATGATAAGCAGCAACATCCTTTGAAGTCATAAATTTTCCTGATTCAGTATGAACTTCCACAACCATTCTAATGGCAGAGGTTCTTGAAACATTCAAATCCACATTTTTGTAATCATCATCTACAAGCATAGATAGAGTGATTTCAGATCCAGTCCGCTGAAAAGCATCAGCTATTGATACTCTTTTAATATCATCACAAAAAGGTTGTACAATAATTTCTTCAGATGGCATGTTTTTTAGAGATCTAAAATCATTCTCCCAATGATAATGTTCCTTTTTATCAAGATTTTGTCCCCATGATTCTAACTGTACGGGTGTAATGTAACCTAAATTTTCTAGATTTTGATACGTTGCAAAAAGTTTTGGATTCATTTTTTTAAAGAGATCTACAAAATCTTCATCTTTTTTAGCTATCAAAACTTCAGTTGAAAATTGTAAGACTGTAATAAGATTTTCAAGTTCCACATAAGGAATAATAAAAACCCCTTGCCCGCGAGCTGCGTCAGGTTTTTTAATAACATACGCCTTTTGATCACCGACAGAGGATCTAATGGATTCACATATTTTTTTTGGGTCTTGTCCATTTATAAGGAAGACACCTTCTGCTCCCTTGTCATTAGATATACGCAACTCTGGCAATAATGTACTTGCATGTGCCTTGTTTCGCATACATCTCCTCAATAACTCATACTCAGTTGAGTTGATTTTATTCAACATATTATCTAAAGGATTAGCGACTTTAGCCAATTCATTTGACAAGAAAGTACTCATATCTCCTTGCTCTTCAACACGATCCAGTCCTGAAAGGCCAGAACTCCCAAAATCCTGAATCTCACAAACATTCACCGATCCTTTAGAATCGACTAACAAGTCCAGTACAACTAAAAATCCATCTCTTTTATGCATATATAAATTATGTCTTGTTTATTCAAAAAAACACTAAGATCGATTCATTAACATAAATGACAAACAAGGTCAATAAATTCTCTTGACATATATTATTCCGTAATGCTAAAGTCAGTTCATATTTAGAAATTTGAGTAAAAACCATTTATAGGAAATTCAGTAATGCTTTTTAACTATGAAGCTAATCTTTGGAACCGTGTTGTTAGCAATCAGAATTTAACAGCACGCGATGCACGATCCTTTGTTAACAATATATATTATGGTGGATTTAAAGGCGTATTTTCTTCTTTGGAAAAACAAAATGGTCTGCAAAAAGGTTCAATTGCATCTGCGGTACAACAGCATGGCCTTAAGGCGCTTCCTACAGAGTTAAAGTTGAATTTATATGAAGCTATTGCGAACGATGGCTGGAGAACAAAAGGAAATACTGTATACCTAAATGAGCTTAATACACAAATGGGGCTTACCCAAGAATTTTACGCCTCTCAGACTGCTGAAGCTCATCAATTCTTTAGTAATGAAAACAAAGCATGGATCGAGTCAAAATGGAAACAGGCAGGACATACCGGCACTTTCGCTACGGCCATGCACACTCAAATTCATTCCAACGGTGATTTGAGCGATCCTGCTGCACAAAAAGTAGCAAAATTTGCTATCGAGGCTTTTTCAGAATTTAATAATCGTCCCTGTCCAGAGATTAACTTCGTACACGAATGTGAAGAATCTTGTGGTGCAACAGGAACTAAGCCTGATGGAACGGAAGTTATTAATCTAAATATAAATGCACGTTCCTTTAAAGGAAATTTCCTAAACGTCATAGATACAGGCTTACACGAACAAAAACACATACAACAAAAAGAGCTTGCTACAAGATATCTTGCTGGTAAAATTTTAAAAAATGATCCTGAGTATGTTGTTGCACGAGTATTTGCTGCAAATCTAAAGACTAAAGCTGGTTATATACCGTCAAATAATGAAGTTGGCTTCCATGCCTATGAAGATCAACC
>JAJFGT010000273.1 GCA_021776015.1 Alphaproteobacteria bacterium | reverse complement strand
GATTTAGGTCCAAATTCGTTTTTTAAATTAATAGGTTCGTCTCCAATATACTCAATAAGAGTATTTAAAGGACCTTCTGCATGTACATCAATATCAGCAGACCCTCCATTTGGGACAGAAAGATCAGAAATGATAACGGTTGTTTTATTTGTTGTTATATCTTTAATATTCCCAGATGTAGCATCGATACGAAGCGCATCATTTCTTATTGATCCTGTTCCATAAGCATTTGTTGCGGGCATTAACGGAGCGCCATAATCTATAGTTAAGTTTTGAAAGGCAAAGTTAGATTCTACATCTCCGACGGATGTATGCCATGATTTGTCTTCTGGAGTATCATTTTTTGAGGTAAAAGAGAGAGGAATAAATATTTCAAAATCATCAATTGTTCCTATAGATAGATTCTCGACAACCCATTCTTTAACAACTTCATCATTCCAAGATTCTGGCCATAAGGGATCAATATCGTCTACAGAAAAAGAATTACTTGTAAATTTAAGAGGTGCCAGAATTTTATGGTCTTGAAGTTTAATATCACTGGAAAGAGAAATATCTATATTTTTTAAACCTACATCTAGTTGGTGGAGCTGAATGACAGAATTTTGTGCGTTGTAGTCAGCTTTTAATGTGACATCCTCAATCTCTAAAAATCTGTTATAAATAGGATTTATTTTAAGCTTCCCTCCATTACTTTCTATAGTGCAGTTGGCGTTTGATATGTCCCAGTCTTTTGTGAATTCAACAGAGCTATGTCCTCTAAGTGTTAATCCATGCCCTTGGATAGGTTTAAATCCTAATGTACTCCCTAAAAGAGCTATATCAAAATTTTGGAAATACAAAGACCCTGCATAAGGGGATGCTTTATTGATATTGTGAGATAATGTTAGGCGTAAATCTGTGGGCTGAATTTGTTGTTCCATCATGTAGGATAGATCAAAGGTGATATCTTCTTCTTGCCGTGTAAAGACAACAGAAAAGTCAGGTATGGTCCATGTCTTTTCTTGTATTTGATCTTCTATAAAGATTGAGGCATCTCTGATTTCTAAGGCTTTTAAACCATAAAGAGGATCGTGTTGAGCATTCTGTGTTAGGATTTTTTCTAAAGTTTTAAAGGGATCAATAGATTGAGAAGGTTTGGATTGGAGAGGATCTGTAGGGCTTTTATTTTCTAACTCATAGTTAATGGCGATGCGTACTTGTCCTAGCTTATTTCGAATGAGTTTTAAGGTCGTTCCTTCAAAAATAACGGCCTGTGGTTTTATTTGTCCAGCAAATAGAGGAAGACGTGCAATAGAAACAGCAGCACGATCAAGAGCAAAATGATCTTCTCCTTTTTGAAAAATACGGACATCATCGAGTAATAGGAGAACGGGGCCTTGAATCTCAGGCCAGTAGAGCGATGCTTGTTGGACATCGATATTTAAACCTTGAGACTCATCCATGAGTGTGGCTTCAACGGTTTCTATTGCAAAGTTTATATTGAGAGGGGTCTTGTGGAGGCGATATAAAGCAATTCCTATAGTGAGTTCTATAAAGATAATTAAAATGAGAAGAAACTCACTCAAATGGAAAATCGTTTTTTTCAGCATGATACAAGCCTATAATAGGAAATCTTTCAGGGCCATTTTAATATAAGATATAATCTGGAACATGGATACCTGCATTATATTATTCTTGTACTTTTATAGGTTGAAGGCCAATAAAGCTATTTGTAAGGTAGACATTGTCTGCCTTTAGAAGGCGCTCAATGGAAATGATCTCTTCTGTTGATTTTCGTGTTTTAAGAATATTTTTTCGTGTAACTCCAGCCAGTACACCTTCTGAAAGAGGGGGGGTAATGAGTGTGTCGTTTTCTTCAATAAAGATATTGCTCGTTGCTCCACAGGCGATATGCCCTTTTGTGTTGGTTAAAATGGCTTCATTACCTCCTTTTTTTATTGCATCCATTCTGGCGGCATAGGAGCGAGAGTAATCGATCCGCTTACAGTTTTCCAAGAGGCACCCTGCAATACGAGGATAGTCTGTAATAATTATTGCCTCAATAGGAGGAAGTTGATCTGATGGGACGGCAACCCCAGAGGAAATAAGGATTTGGAGATCTTCAATTGCTGCCAAGGGACGAGCTTGCATACCGCCTGTGACTGAGGTTCGAATACGAGCAGTTCCTTCTTCAAGGTTATTTTTATTTAATAAAGTTTGAATGGTGTCTTGAAAAAGAGACAGAGAAAGCTGTGTTGGGTTTTGCCGTAAGATTACCGCAGTATCATGCTTAATTCTTTGATAGTGATCCTCAATAAATTGAGGGGCTCCATCAATACACAGAAGGCTATCAAAAATACCGATGCCTGTTGTAAATCCAGTATTGGAATGGTGAATATGATTTTCATCAGCATTTAAAATTTTTTCATTTAACCAGATTTTGTTCGCCATGTTTTTGCCTCTATCATGAAGTTTTTGAGAAGTACTAGCCCATGTTCTGTGAGTATAGATTCTGGATGAAACTGTAATCCATACGTTGGGTATGTCTGATGCTTAAACCCCATTAATATTTGATCGTCTGTATGAGCAGTAGGAACAAGATACTTGGTATGAGATAAGTCAGAAATGAGAGAATGATAACGTCCTGCTGTAAAAGGTGAGGGGATATCTTTAAAGAGAGGATCTTTTTGATGATAAATAAGGCTTGCTTTTCCATGGGATGGTTTTGCCGATTTGACAGTTATTCCTTCAAAAGCTTCTGCAATACATTGATGCCCTAAACAAACTCCAAGAATAGGAAGGGTTGTATGTACATGTTTTATAATCTCTATGCTTTGAGGCGTGTCTTTTGGTGTGCAAGGACCAGGAGAGAAGACGAGAGCCTCTGGATTGTAGGCTATAATGTCATTGAAGGAGAGTTTATCACTTCGTATGATTTTTGTGTCATATCCTAAGCATTCAAAATAACGTGCCAAATTGTGAACAAAAGAATCATAATGATCAATAATCAAAATCATAGTGCATCCTTTTGAAAGCTATCAAAGAGTTTCTGGGCTTTGATAATGGTTTCTTGATATTCTTGCTCGGGATCAGAATCTGCAACAATGGCACTTCCTGAGTAAAGATGGGCCATGTTATCTTTGAAAATCAAAGTTCGAATAAGAATATTCATTTCCATTTGTCCATTAAATCCAATGTATCCTATGGATCCACAATAGGCATGGCGGCGAATGGGTTCAATTTCTTCAATAATCTCCATGGCACGAATTTTGGGAGCTCCAGAGATTGAGCCTCCTGGAAAACATGATGTAAGAAGATCAAGGGCCGTATGCTCTTTTTTTAGTGTTCCTGTAACTTTGGAGACAAGATGATGGACATTGGCGTAGCTTTTAAGAATACACAGTTCTGGAACATCTATGGAATTTGGTTCACATGTCCGAGAGAGATCATTGCGGAGGAGGTCAACAATCATTGTGTTTTCTGCACGATTTTTTTCGCTTTTTAAAAGTGTTTCTGCCTCTTGTCTGTCTTTGATGGGATCAGTATCTCGACGTGCTGTTCCCTTGATAGGAAATGTTTCAACGTGTCTTTCGGGGGTGAGTTTTAAAAACTGTTCTGGCGTGTTGCTTGAAATTACAGCTTCTTTGATGTTCATATAACAAGAGAAAGGCGCAGGACTTATTGTTCTTAAATGGAGGTAATGAGCATAAGGCACAAATGATTGAGGAAGCTTTGCTATAAATCTTTGAGCGATGCACGCCTGAAAAATATCACCCTGATGAATATAACCTATAACTCTTTGGAGGAATTCTTTGTAAGTTTTTTTCTTGATGTCAGCAGACCATGTTAACGGTGTTATATTATAAACAATTGGAGAAAGTATTTGTTTAAGGCGTTCTTCCATATCTTTGAAATGTTGCTCTGCATCTTTTGTGTCCTGTGATGTTACAAAAAATTCTAATGTTTGTGTTTTATGATGAAAGACAAGAACAGTGAGGTATATCCCCATTACAATATCGGGTAAATGAAGTTCATCTTTTGTCTCTTCTGGACATTTTTCTAAAGCCCGCCCTAAATCATAACTAAAAAGTCCA
>JAJFGT010000272.1 GCA_021776015.1 Alphaproteobacteria bacterium | reverse complement strand
CAAGGGTTGAAAATACAGTCAGTATCTTGGACACAACACTGACTTTCATGGCTTGCATGTAGCCATTCATTAATATGTTCATGTGATGGTTCATATTGATCATATACGCAGTATAGCCTTGTCTACTTAGCGATGTCATCTTGAAATACAAAAGCCAGCAATTCAGCTGGCTTTCATGGTATTCCCTAATATTTTTTTATAAAGCTATTTAGCTTGAGATGTTTTAGCAGACTCTTCATCTGTAGAATCATGTGGGGCATCATCAGATACGGGAGCAGCTTGTGCTGGGCGAAATGAGACTATTTTATCAGGAGATACAGGTGGCTCTCCTCGTTTTAGAGAATCAACATTCTCCATACCTTCAATCACTTTTCCCCACACGGTATATTGATTATTCAAGAAGCTACAATCATCAAAGCAAATGAAAAACTGTGAATTTGCACTGTCAGGATCACTCGTACGAGCCATTCCAATAACACCACGTCCAAAATTTGTGTCATTAAATTCAGCACCTAAATCTGGGCGCTCGGACCCCCCCGTACCAGTCCCTGTAGGGTCTCCAGTTTGTGCCATAAAGCCATCAATCACACGGTGAAACACGACATTATCGTAAAAGCCTTCACTCGCAAGTTCTGTGATTCTCGTCACATGATTAGGAGCAACATCTGGCATCGTTTGAATGACGATTTTACCTTTTGTTGTCTCCATAATGAGAAGATTATCTGGTGTTGCTGCTTGGGTTGTTGCTGTACTCATAACTAGTAAACTCCATAATGCTATTAGAAGAATGCGCATTCGTATGACTCCTTCATGTTGTTGGTTGATTTTTTTAATCTTTAACGTGTGAGGAGACTCTGGTCAAGCTTCTTGTAATGCCCGATCAATAATTCCATCAATATTTTTTGTATAGTGATCATAATTAAAAATATCTTCAAAAACATCTGTTGGTAGAGCCTTTGTGATCTCTTCATCTTGAGCAAGAAATTCTTTAAGAGATGTCTTTGCATCACATTCCCAGACTTTCATGGCATTACGCTGAATAATCAAATAGGCATCTTCTCGACTGATTCCATTTTGAGTGAGCGCCAACATTGTACGTTGAGAAAAGACAAGCCCACCTAATTTTTCAAGGTTGGCTTTCATTGTATCTGGATAGATCAGAAGATTTTCTACCAATCCTGTCAGACGATGTAAGGCAAAATCGAGCGTAATTGTTGCATCAGGAGAAATCATTCGTTCTACAGAAGAATGGGATATATCACGTTCATGCCACAGAGCCACATTTTCCATCGCAGGCACGACAGAGCTTCTCACAATACGCGCAAGCCCTGTAAGATTTTCACTCAAAATAGGGTTTCGTTTATGAGGCATCGCAGATGACCCCTTTTGCCCCTTAGAGAAAAACTCTTCTGCTTCACGTACTTCCGAGCGTTGCAAATGACGAATCTCAATAGAAAAATTTTCAATAGAAGAGGCAATAACAGCAAGTGTTGCAAAAAACATTGCATGACGATCTCGAGGAATCACTTGAGTTGAGACCATTTCTCTTTCTAATCCCAGTTTTTCAGCGACATACGCCTCAATCTCAGGATTCAACGTCGCATATGTTCCAACAGCTCCCGACATGGCACATACAGAAATTTCCTTTTGTGCTTGTAAAAGACGCTCCTTAGCACGTTTAAAGGCACAATAATGCCCTGCCAATTTCAAACCAAATGTTGTGGGTTCAGCATGTATTCCATGACTTCGTCCAATACACAACGTATGCCTATGTTCTTCGGCGCGTTTTTTAAGGGCTGCGAGAAGCTTATCGAGATCATTTAGCAAAATATCTGCAGCTTGTTTTAGCTGGTACGCAAAGCTTGTATCAATCAAATCAGAGGATGTCATGCCTTGATGCACATATCGAGACTCTTCTCCAACATGTTCTGCGACACTCGTCAGAAAGGCAATCACATCATGTTTAACTTCAGTTTCAATCTCATCAATACGATCAATATTGAAGCCTCCCTTTTCACGGAGAATTGTCGGAACAGTTTCTGGAATAATCCCAAGATCAGCCATCTTCTCACAGGCTAAAGTCTCGACTTCAAGCCATATTTTGAAACGGTTTTCGGGCTCCCAAATAGCAACCATATCTGGTCGTGAATAACGTGGAATCATTGTCCTATATCCTTTTTAGTCTTTTATTTTGTAAGTCGTCCGCAGTATACGCAAAGCTCATAAGAATGCTAGACTCATTTATAAATCTAAAAGCATGTTGACATAACCTGAGTATTGTATTATATTTTCTAAAACTTTGGAAAGAAACACTCTATGAATGTAACTTTTATTGTCGATAATTTATCCGTTTTAGGAGGCGTGGAGACACATATCCGAGATCTCTCCTATGATCTTACTGCCGAAAATCACTCGATTCAAATTATTACTGGTGCATCTGGAGTTATGTCTGAGCAATTAAGTACTCATGCTGGAATTCAAATAATTGAATGCCCCAAAATACTCAGAGATCTGAAGCGACCTGATCATTATCTCCATAGTATTTTTGAAATTGCAGCTCACCTAAAAAATACTAACTCTGATATTGTGCACTCACATGGCACCTGTTCACAATTACCTGCCAGAGCAGCCTCCAGACTACTATCAATACCTTCCATTCATACGGTTCACGGCTGGAGTTTTGGTAATCCTGTCAAATTAAAATCGAAGATTATTGATGGTGCATGTCACAGTATTTCCAGTGCCTTTAATAATGGACAAAGCATTTTCGTCAGTCATTTTAATAGAGATCATGCCCTTAAACGAGGCTATGTTGGTTCTGACACATCAACGACTATTCATAATGGAATTCCTGATATTTCTGTTCAAAAACATGCTGTTCATACAGACCATAGAGGACAGAAGGAAAAGCCTGTTAATCTGGTGATGGTGGCACGTCTCTCTCCTGAAAAAGACCATACAAGTGTTTTGCAAGCTTTAGCAAAAAATAAAGATTTGAATTGGACAGTCGACTTTGCGGGTGGTGGAGATGATGCGATCTATAAACAGCTTACCCAAGATCTAGGTATTGCAGATCGCTGTCGCTTTCTAGGAGAAATTGAAGACATACCAAACCTTCTTTCTCAAAAAGATATCTTTATCTTAGGAAGTCATCATGAAGGCCTTCCTATTTCTATTATTGAAGCCATGCGTGCTAAATTACCTGTTATTGCAAGTGATGTTGGAGGCATTTCTGAACTCGTTTCAAACCAAAAAACTGGATTTACTGTTCCTCGTGCAGATCCTGAATCATTATCTCAGTCTATAAGACAATTAATAACGAATGATACATTAAGAGCAGATATGGGATTTGAAGGGCGCAGAGCATATGAACAACGCCTTTCAATTCAAAGAATGATGTCACAAACTCATCAAGTTTATACGGAAACAATTGGAAATCATGTCCAACATTTTTCTCGACCTGGTTTTTTAAGATTGAATAGCTAACGAAGCTTTTACCGTGTTTTGAAGTAAACACGCAATCGTCATAGGACCAACACCTCCTGGGACAGGCGTAATGGCATGAGCAACGCCTTGGGCACCATCAAAATCAACATCACCACATAATTTACCCGTTTCAAGACGATTAATTCCAACATCAATGACAATGGCGCCTTGCTTGACCCAATTTTTTTGAACCATTCGAGGACGTCCCACCGCCACAACAAGAATATCAGCTTGACGACACACATCTTCAATATTTTGAGTCCTTGAATGCGCCATTGTTACAGTACAGTTTTCTTGTAACAAAAGCTGTGCCATAGGTTTTCCAAATAAATTGGAACGTCCCAAAACAACGGCATGAAGACCTGATAAATCTTCACGAACAGACTTAATAAGAAAAAGAGAACCTTGTGGTGTGCACGGAACAAGACCATCTTGAAGCCCCAAAAATAATTTTCCTGCATTAGGGATTGTTAAACCATCAACATCTTTTTCAGGAGAAATCATTTGAATAAGTTCTTCTTGAACGGATGCTAAATGTTGAGGAATAGGAAGCTGCAAAAGAATCCCTTGTATAGCAGGATCAGCATTTAAATTTGTAATGACAGTGGCAATCTCTTCAAATGTCGCATTTTCAGGAAGACGTTTCTCAGAGCTTATAATGCCGACACTCTCACATGCTTTTATTTTGTTTTTTACATAGATAGCTGAAGCTGGATCCTCACCAATTAAGATGACAGCGAGCCCAGGGGCGCGATGTTTTTTGCATATTTTTGCAGTTATATCTTGTGTTAATGATTCTTTAAGTTTGC
>JAJFGT010000271.1 GCA_021776015.1 Alphaproteobacteria bacterium | reverse complement strand
TGTTTTGCACCATCAAGATTGGATTGAAGAAAAACAACAAACAATTCCACAAAGCATTCCTTTTGAAAATGGAGTCTCCATCCCCCTCTTTGGTCAATCTAGAGAAATTAGCATTACATGGGACACAAACATCAAACAAACCTCCCTCTCTCTCGAAGAAACAACTCTCAACGTTAGAACCTATCTAGATGATCCATCTCAACGTATTCGACGCGCTCTTAAGAAAATAGCTTCAACTCGATATGAAGAGATAGCACATCAAAAATCAACAAGCATCAATGCCGCCCTACCTAATATCTCTGTCAGAGACACAAAAAGCCGATGGGGAAGCTGTTCGCGAGATGGTCAGATCTCCTTTTCATGGAGACTTATCTTTGCACCTATGGAGGCCATGGACTATGTCATTGCTCACGAAGTAGCGCATCTCCAGCATATGAATCACTCCCCTGCCTTTTGGAAACTTTGTGAATCTCTATGCTTGGATTATAAGCCTGGAAAATTATGGATGAAAGAACATGGGCATACTCTTATGCGCTATGGAAGAACAATTCTTTAGTCAAACCCAAATGAAAATCCAATAGGGTGAACTCTATCTGCTTTATTATACTCAAAGCATCTCATTGCAGTACGCCCTATCCAATGAACACCTCCAGCAGAAACTGTAAAATACGGTAAAATTGTTCCACCATCATCTCGTGGTGTAAATGGAGAGGTTGAATAATTCACCGTACTGATTGCTAGAAAATCCTCTGGAGGCACAGAATTTTTAAATATTGACTCACGAAGAATATTCTCTTCATATTCGTCAAAAGACACGCCTGCGTGAGACTCTAAAAAATCGATGTGCTTCAATGATTTTTCTTTAGGATGCGGGACACTCCCTATCAGTCCAAGTGGGAGATCGGTAGAAAAATGTATAATATTTCGATAAGCTTGAACATAGGTAGGATAACGATTCTGAGCATCTTCTGTTAGAGGCCCTTTTCCAAAATCTTTTCTTAGAGTGTCTTTGGCAGCCTCACTGTCAACAACAAACAACTGTTTATCTTTTGTCTCAAGAACAGCAAAGAATGCACTATTATATCTGACTAAGCCAAGATACTGTCCTGTCTGTTCCATTTTTAAAGCCTTTGTATATTAAAACGAGAGCATTACCATAATCTTTTTGTGTTTGCAAGCATCCTCTTATGAATTAGGAAGTAATAGCATCCTCCACACCCTTAATCTTATATATTAAATAAGAAATTCAAGGCGATGTAATATATGTCTTTTTTCTATTTGAACATAAAGGGTAAGAGACAGGATGAGACTCAAAAAACGTCTGGGCCCAACGGCGAATTTTTTCTTCAGGCATTTGGGCCGCCTTTTCTATTCGATGAGCATAATTTTTACAGAATAAATCAGGGCGCATACTTGCCGCATCATTAGAAATACGATTTGCAACCGATGTTCTAATATCATTAAGCTTTGCCTCGGCTTGTTGAGCCGTCCGCCCTTGTTTCATAAAGAACCTAATCATTGCGGAATCATAACTAGAAAAAAGATTTGCATGATCTGCCGTAAAGAGGCGATATTGCTGAAACAATGTTTGCCCCTCTTTCTTTGGCCAGACATCTTGACAATTCAAGCCAATAACCATCAATTCACTATGGATACGAATACCTTGCTCAGCCTCAGCCTCAGACATTGTGTAGCATGTTGATTTCTCGGCAAAGGCAGCGTAGGGCATCAATATAAAAAGAAGACTTAAAGATATGAAACGCATTATAACCATGTCTTTTTCTCCCATCTTAAAATTAAAACTTAAAAATACGATCCTTGCTTTTAACGAAACAAACCTCTTTCTTGAAGAGGTCTTGATTTTTCTAAGCGCGCATGCTTTAAAGCACGCATTACATATAAGGTCAAAAGGATTTTAAGGTATAATGACACATAGCGCACAAAAAACACAAAAGAATTTATATATCAAGACATGGGGATGTCAGATGAATGTGTATGATTCCCATCGTATATCAGATGTTTTAAAACCTTTAGGCTATACATTATCTGATACACCAGAAAATGCTGACATGATTGTCCTTAATACGTGTCATATTCGAGAAAAAGCAACAGAGAAAGTTTTTTCAGAATTAGGGCGCCTTAAACCCTATAAAGAGGAGCAACAGAAGAAAACAGAGAGCCGCGTTCTTCTTGCTGTTGCAGGGTGCGTTGCCCAAGCCGAGGGAAATATCATTACTGAACGTGCGCCCTACGTAGACCTTGTTTTTGGGCCTCAAACATACCATCGTCTTCCTGAGATGGTGAGTCGCCTCACAGGAGAGCGACGAAAGAAACGTGTTATTGACACAGACTTTCCTGTTGAAAGTAAATTTGACTCTCTCCCCGAAGAACAAAACAGCCAAGGTGCCGCTGCCTTTTTATCTATACAAGAGGGCTGTGATAAATTTTGTACCTTTTGCGTTGTTCCTTATACACGAGGCGCTGAATATTCTCGCTCCCTTCAATCCATAGTAGACGAAGCACATAAACTCGTTGATCAAGGCGCCAAAGAGATCAATCTGTTAGGACAAAATGTTAACGCCTATCATGGCGAGGGTCTTAACGGATCAACAGCCAATCTTCCTGACCTCCTTTATGCACTTTCTAAAATTGAAGGACTCGAACGTCTTCGTTATACGACGTCACATCCTCGTGACATGGACGACCTCCTCATTCAGGCTCATGGTGACCTAGAAAAGCTTATGCCATTTTTACATCTCCCGATTCAAAGCGGATCTGATAAAATCTTGGATGCTATGAATCGTAAACACACAAGCGACCATTACAGAGAAAGCATTCAAAAACTTAGGAAAGCACGCCCTGACATTGCGATGTCTTCAGACATTATTGTGGGTTTCCCCGGAGAAACAGATGAAGACTTCGAAGAAACTATGCAACTTGTCCGTGACATAGACTTTGCCTCTTGTTATTCCTTCAAATATTCTGCACGCCCTGGAACACCGGCGGCGGCTATGCAAAATCTTGTACGAGAAGATGTTAAAACTGAACGCCTAACACGCTTACAAGAGCTTATAAGTGAACAGCAATACACTTATAATAAAACATTTATGGGTAAAACGATCCCTATTCTTTTTGATCGCAAAGGAAAAGAAGGCAGCAAATCAGCTGGATTTATTCAAGGACGATCGCCTTACAATCATGCTATCCACGTCAAGGGACAAGATCGCCTCATAGGACAAATTGTTGATGTGCATATCACACAAACACGCCCTAGCTCTTTAAGTGGAGATATTGTAACATCAGAGTATGAGTCGTCAGACTTGAAAACTGTAGTTGGACAGAATTAAGGATAAATATTATTTCTAAAATAATCATAGAATTCCCAGATAACCACACCGCAATATCACTTTTTGGTGAACATAATGCCAACCTCAAATACATTGAGAAACATCTTGATATTAACATTGCCGACCGTGGAAACACAATTACACTAGAGGGGGAAAATGCCTCTCAAGCAGAAAGCCTTATTACAGCTCTCTTGCTAAAACTTAAAAATAATCAAGAAGACATTACTATTCCTCATATTGACGCAGAACTTCGTTTTTTAAATTTAAACAAGGACAATACCGCCATGGATTCTTCCAACCCTCGCCGCTCAATCAAAGTTAATAAAAAAACGATAGAGGCACGCACACCTCGTCAGGCAACTTATTTAGATGATCTTGAAAAAAAGGATATGGTCTTTGGAATCGGGCCTGCAGGAACAGGGAAAACATATCTAGCCGTTGCAAAAGCCGTTTCTCTCTATGAAACAAATATGGTTGAACGTATGATTTTTTGTCGTCCTGCTGTGGAAGCAGGAGAAAAATTAGGATTTTTACCTGGTGGCATGCAAGATAAAATTGACCCTTATCTAAGCCCTATCTATGATGCTCTCTATGATTTTCTGGGAAAAGAAATGACAGAGAAGCTTTTAGCAAAAGGTGATATAGAAATTGCCCCTCTTGCCTTCATGCGAGGTCGAACACTATCTGATGCCTGCGTTATTCTAGATGAAGCTCAGAACACAACCTCTGCACAAATGAAAATGTTTTTAAGTCGTATGGGGGATCGCTCAAAAATGGTTATTACAGGAGACCCCACCCAAACAGATTTACCTATTGGTCATATCTCAGGACTCAGTGAAGCTATTCAAATTCTTAAAAACATGGATGATGTTGCCTTTACTGAGTTTACAATAGACGATGTTGTCCGCCATAAACTTGTTGCTAAAATCCTTCGTGCCTACGATACATACAAATCATCATGAGCGCTGATATTATTACCAATGACCCTCGATGGGACAATATTGACATCGAACTGAACCCTATCCTTGAAAGTATTCAACACCACCTCACACTTGAAAACAGTACAGATTTTTCACTCCTTCTTACGAATGATAGCGAGATACAAACATTCAATAAGGACTACAGAGGGCAAGACAAACCTACAAATGTTCTTTCTTTTCCTTGTGATACAGGTTCAGAGGAGATGAAAAATTATATTGGAGATATTCTACTCTCTTTTGATACACTAGAAAAAGAATGTACGGAGCAGAAAAAAACTTTTCAAGATCACACCACTCATATGATTATTCACGGTATTTTACATTTATTTGGATACGATCATATTCAAAAAGAAGATGCTGACGCTATGGAAGCCCTTGAAATTCAAATTCTCTCTAGTCTAAATATAAAAAACCCTTATGATGCATAAACCATGAAAAATGATATAAA
Source organism: Alphaproteobacteria bacterium (assembly GCA_021776015.1). Lineage (GTDB taxonomy): Bacteria > Pseudomonadota > Alphaproteobacteria > Micavibrionales > Micavibrionaceae > UBA1850. The sequence goes on along the minus strand of JAJFGT010000271.1, from coordinate 80 downwards.
ACATACTGATTGTGAAGACAAAAACACTAACTTTTTTTCACATTTAAACCCCTTCAAAAAAGACAAAGGCAATACACCTT
>JAJFGT010000028.1 GCA_021776015.1 Alphaproteobacteria bacterium | reverse complement strand
TACCCAATATCCATAAATTGACGCAGCAAGTTACGAAGAAAGAACGGCCCTTTGAAAATATGAGAGATGGAGCGCCCTGCAAACTGAGAAATCTGTCCAATACTGGTCAAAAATCCAAAAATGATTGCTCCAATATTGTGGCAAAAATTTAGAATAGAAGTCATCACACCTTACTTTTTATTTTGAAATATAATCATCAACAAATAGCATGGCTTGATAAAATAAAAAAGAGCTAACTCAAAGAGTTTCCTAATGAAGTGTGACAGGTTTAAGATCTTGTTCCTTTGTTTCTTCAATAGCACCTTTAAGTGTTGAGAAAATTTCTATGATGTCTCCATTTGCTGCACGAAGTTCATAGTGATCATGATGTTTCTCTTTGATGTAAGCAATATGGTGAACACCCAGCATTTTAAAAAGATCAGGCGACATATCTCTTAAAAAATCTTGAAATGGAGAGTCTGGATTTTTTGCTTGATTCATGATGTAGATCCCTCATCTTCTCTATTTGATTCTATAGCTTTAATCTTCTTAATAGATTGCTGCGCTAATTTTTTGTTGTTATTGATCTTGATTTGGCGGGCTGTTGATTTTGCAACAATTCGTCGCATATCAACATGTAATAATCCGTTGTCTAGAGAGGCCTCAACAATCTCTATACCATCAGCCAGAACAAAACTTCTTTGGAATTGGCGGGCTGCAATTCCTCTGTGGAGATAAATATGTTCAGAATCGTCATCATCGTTTTGGCGGCCTCGAATGGTGAGTTGGTTTTGATCAATTTCAACTTCAAGATTGTCCATACTGAATCCAGCAACAGCAAGTGTAATTCGTAATCCTGTATCTCCGATTTGTTCTATATTATATGGAGGATAACCTTCAGAAGAATGTTTTTTCAAGCGATCAAATGTTTGTTCAAAATGATCAAATCCTAGGAAGAGGGGGCTATCAAATAAAGAGAGTCGTGTGTTCATTGTCGAGCTCCTTTCTTAAGCAAGCTAGTGTCTTATCAAACTATTCTGTAACCCTATCATAGGCGTCACGGAAGTATCGTACACTTATTATAGGGAATTTACTCTTTAAAAATCAAATAATTTTGAATTGTGTATTAAAATGCGTATAGATAGCAGTCCTTTAAAATAAAACTTAATAGCTTTGCGTTCACTCTTAGAGGGCAAAGTGTTATAAGGTTTGGTATGAAACTGATCAAAGCAATGGCAACAGTGGCAGGGTTTACGATGCTCTCTCGAGTTGCTGGATTTATAAGAGATATTTTAACAGCAGCTTTTTTAGGAGCGAGCTTTGTTGCTGATGCGTTTTTTGTGGCGTTGAAGCTCCCTAATTTTTTCCGTCGAGTGACAGCAGAAGGTGCATTTAGTGTCTCTTTTGTCCCTCTTTATTCTAAGAAGTTGGAGTCTCAAGAGGGAAGTGAAGCGCAGGAATTAGCCGATCAATTTGCGTCACAGGCACTTTCTTTTATGGTGGTCGCGCTTTCTATTTTTACATTGATCATGGTGGTGGCTATGCCCCTTGTGGTCATGGGAATCGCTCCTGGATTTGAGCATGGAGGGGAGAGATTCGATTTAGCAGTTGATCTCTCACGTATTACATTTCCTTATTTATTCTTTATGTCTGTGACCGCATTGCTCGGAGGTATTCTTAATGCTCATGGGCGTTATGGTCCTTTTGCTGCCGCTCCTATTCTCTTTAATCTATCTTTGATTGCAGCTCTTCTGATTGGAAAGAATTATGCAGAAACTATCGGACATGCGCTGGCATGGGGGATTTTTGTCTCTGGGATTCTCCAGCTATGCTTCATGCTATTTTTTATTGTTCGTCAAAAAGTAAAAATACGCTTCCAACGTCCTAAGATGTCTCCCGATATTAAAAAACTTTTGATGTTGATGGGGCCAGGGGTCGTAGGAGCAGGGGTTATTCATATTAACTTATTCGCAGATATGATGATCGCGTCTTTTCTAGAAACAGGTTCTATTTCTTACCTTTATTATGCAGATCGTCTAAATCAATTGCCTTTGGGGGTCGTGGGAATTGCTGTGGGGACAGCACTTCTTCCTCTTCTTTCAAAAGCCTTGGTTTCTGACAATAAACAAGAAGCGAATCAGCTTTATAACCGTTCTCTAGAATATTGCTTTCTTTTAGCACTCCCCGCAGCGGCCGCATTAGTTGTGATTCCTGATATCCTGATCCAAATTCTTTTTGAACGAGGAGCCTTTACTGCCGAAGATACGGCTATAACCTCATTGGTTTTGCAGTGTTACGCGATTGGCTTGCCCGCTTATATTGCGACAAAAGTTTTCTCAACAGTGTATTGGGCAAATGAGGATACTATATCTCCTGTCAAAATTTCTATTAAAATCACTCTCCTTAATATTATATTAGCCATTATTTTGTCTCAATTTATGGGAGTTGTCGGAATTGCGCTTTCAACAGGTCTTGTAGCGTGGATTCAATTTATTCTTTTGAGAAGAGGGCTTAAGGATAAAGAAGAAACTGTTTCTGATTCCCAGTTTAAGACACATTTTCCTAGAATTATTCTTTCAACTTGTTTTATGATGGCTGTTTTATGTATCATGAGGTTTCTGTTGGGAGATACCATTGAGCAAGGAACACAGTTCCAAAAATTAATGGCCTTTGGTGCATTGATTATAAGTGGATTCATAAGTTACGGATTTTCTGTGACTTTAATGGGTGTTTTTTCCATCACAAAATTCAAAAAATTTATAAGAAAAGAAAAGAGTATAAAGGGTTAGGTTATGTCACAAAAAATAATTTTATCGGGAATGCAGCCGACAAATAATCTTCATCTTGGAAATTATTTAGGCGCTCTTAAAAACTGGGTAAACTTGCAGAAAGAGGGTGCAAAATGTCTCTATAGCGTTGTGGATTTGCATGCGATTACCCTTCCTCAAGACCCGGATTCTTTGAGACGCTCTACTCGAGAAATTACAGCGGCTTATATTGCAGCGGGAGTAGATCCTGAGCGCTCTATTATCTTCCCACAGTCTGCGGTAGCAGGTCATTCTCAGTTGATGTGGTTGTTAGCAACGATGACACAGGTTGGAAAACTCAACCGTATGACTCAATTTAAGGATAAATCAGGAAAAAATGCAGAAAAATCTGGGTTAGGCTTATATGCTTATCCTGTGCTTATGGCGGCAGATATTCTTATTTATAAGGCGACACATGTCCCTGTGGGAGAAGATCAAAAACAACATTTAGAGCTTGCGCGTGAAATTGCTTCAACATTTAATCACCGTTACGGGGAAGAATTTTTTGTTCCTCCAGAACCCTATATTATGGGAGAGGCTACACGTGTGATGTCTCTGCGGGATGGAACACAGAAAATGAGTAAATCTGATCCTTCTGATATGAGTCGAATCACTCTTGTGGATAGTGCCGATACAATTGCTAAGAAAATTCGTAAAGCCAAAACGGATACAGAACCTCTTCCTGAAACGATAGAAGGTCTTAAAGAGCGTCCAGAAGCACAAAATCTAGTGGCTATTTATGCTGCTTTATTAGATAGGACGTCAGAAGACATATTGAATGAAATCGCTGGAAAACAATTTTCAGAGTTTAAGCCAATGCTTGTCGATGTTGCTATTGCACATTTAGAGCCTATTACAAAACGTATGGCAGAATTGATGGGTGATGTATCTGAGATTGATACAATCTTGAGGCAAGGAGCAGAGAAAGCAAATGCTTTGGCTAATCCTGTTGTAAAAGATGCAATGGAACTTATGGGATTTCTCAACGTATCACAAAAATGATTATGAGATAGTTATCTGATCCAACCCCTTCTAATTTAAAAGCAAAGCAAAGCAAATCATAAGATAAGACCAATGCAATTATTTGCTAGGGAACGTCAAAGGGTGTGCGAGGAGGAATGTTAAGAGCGCCCAATCTATCATATTTTTTTAAAATATCAGCAATTATCCCTTCAGAGATCATTTCTGAAAGCGTGATGTCAAATATATGTTTGAGTTGAGATTCATGAGGAGGCAACATGAATGTATTTGGGAAGTATTTCAATGGATTTCCCAATGCAACATTCTTTAGTTTTCCTTCTGGATTATTTTCGTTGTAGCGGTGAAGGAGATAGACATCATTAAATGTCGCGTCAGCCTTTCCTGATGTTACTTCCATTAGTTGTTGGACTGTCAGAGCCATTTGTGGAATGCTGATTTGCTTTGCATGAGGAAAACGTGATTTTGCAATAGCATGAGTAATATCACCATCTTTTACTGCTAAAGTATAATCAGAATTATTGAGTTTTAGATAATCTTGATCAAATCGATTGTCATCCTCTCGAACAAAAACTCCAACAATATTATAATAAAGAGGAATGCTAAACATAGCGCTTTTAACTCTGTCGGGTGTTGGATAAACAGTTGCGCAAAAGGCATCGTAACGTTTTGTTCTAAAACCTTCTACTATAACACCGTAACCTGCTTCTTCTGCCCATTCGATCTCAAATCCTAAGCGTCGCCCTAATTCGTTGGTAATTTCATAGAATATTCCGGATAATTCCCCCGTATTGGGGTCTTTTATTAGGCTGGGATCGTAAACTCCATACCCACATCGGATTTTTCCAGATTTCATGACACGGTCATAAACACTTTCTTCTTCCTCATGCGCAAAAACAGAGAAAGAGGTGAGAAACAAAAATGACATCGCCAAAAGCATAGACATACAAAACTTCATAAAAACTCTCCAATTGTGTATACGAAGCAATAGTAAAGCTAATTTTGAAACAAATAGCAAGCTGGGGCATCCGCTCTAAATGAACGGTCTCTATCTTAATAGAATTCAGTCAGGTAACATCAAGAGCTTTATAAAAGCCCCCTGTTTTAAATTTGAAGATTGCATTTTATTGTAACTCGTATCATTATGGATTCCATGAAAAATATAGCTCTCTTTCTTTCGGTTTTTGGTTTAAGTTTGGCAGGTGGCGTGAGCGCTTCTCAAGCAGATTATTTCGTATGGCAAGATACGGCCACAAGTGTGAACTTGTCTTACCCAGATACATGGCGCCAAGGTAATAATAAAGAACCTGACGATGTGATCACGCTTTTAGCTCCCAATGATGATGGAGGCACACCACAATGTCGTCTTCGGTCCAGAGAAGATAAACGATTTGAGTTTTATCCTATAGAGTTTGCAACAGCTGTTCAACGAACCGCCTATAGTAAAGAATTCTGGGATGACTACCTTGCATCTTATGATCGTGTCATGATTCATGATTTTAAGGAAACAACGGGTTTAGGACAAGGCTTTGGAAGTTCCGTCGTTGCCTCATATAAGACAACTTATCCTGTTGCTGGGCAACAACGTTCATCATTATTGGCTGTAGGGCTGTATAATGGAACAGCCTATATTTTAGATTGTTCAGCAGATAGTATTATCTTTAATGATTGGTATGCTGATTTTGGATCTATTTTAAAATCTTTGGGGACAAAGAAAGTAACGCATGAACTTGTTCAGGGAGATAATTCTGATATGAGCCTGTCTACGAGCGGAGCGATCGGTTTTAAAGATAAGACTGAGCGTTATCGCTTTAATCAGTAATGTTTATTCAGACAGAACAAACCCCAAATCCTAAGAGTTTAAAATTCTTACCAGGTACGGTTTTGCTTGAAAACCGTACCGCTGAATTTACCACGGCTGAAGAGGCTGAACGTTATTCCCCCCTTGCAGAGCGATTTTTCCGATTAAAGGGGGTTTCTCAAGTTTTTATTGCAGATGATTTTGTAACTGTGACAAAAACAGAAGAGGCCGATTGGGATCAACTTAAAGCATTAGTTATGACAGCACTAATGCAACATCTCACATTTGTTGAACCTATTGTATATGATGAATTCTTTGAAAAAGATCTTACAAAACCTCAACCTGATTATAAAGATGAAATCGTTCAGCAGATTGTAGCACTATTAGATGAACGTGTTCGTCCTGCTGTTGCTCAAGATGGTGGAGATATTGAATTTGATAGTTTTGTTGATGGTATTCTTTATTTGAGAATGAGAGGGGCATGCTCAGGCTGTCCTAGTTCAACAATGACGCTCAAATCTGGAATTGAAACGATGATGAAACACTATATCCCTGAAGTTCAAGCTGTAGAAGCTGTGGAATAACCATCTATGCCGACTCTTCTTGCTATTGATACTGCCCTTGAGGCCTGTGCTGTATCTGTTTCTACAGGAGGACAGATGCACACAATTTATGAGCCTATGAAGCGCGGACAGACAGAACGGCTTTTACCAATGATTATGGAGGCTTGTGAAGTTATTGATGTCTCTCTCAAAGATATGAATGGTGTGTGTGTAACACGAGGGCCAGGAAGTTTTACAGGTGTGCGCGTAGGATTGTCTGTGGCACGAACATTGGCTAGCACTAGAGAGATTCCCCTGTATGGAATGACCAGCTTTGAAGCTTTAAGTCTTTTGATAGAAAATAAACCTGATTATGGGATCGTCTTAGAGAGCAAGCGCCAAGATGTTTATTTTCAGGCAATTTTAAACCATCAGCCACAGGCGCCATGTGTGACAACATATGAAGAGATTCTTCAAACCTATCCAACCCTTGAATTGATTGGAAATGCAGGCAGTTTGGAATTTGATCAAAGACATCTTACACAAAGAATGATTGAAGCTGTTCGTGCTGATAAAATAGCTGAGGGAGGCTCCCAACCATTTTATTTACGAGGGGCTGATATTTCTCAATCCCAAAAGAAATATAGAAAACTTTCAAAGGAGAGTTTAGAGATTATTTGTAAATCTAAGGATTAAGAATGAGGTTCTATTTTTCTTTGAACTCTTTTTGCTGTTATAGGGCTTTTTTTGTCACAGATATCCCGTAATTTTTGATTAACAGCATCATAATTCTTTTTAGAATCAATCATAGATTGGCGAGAGGCTCTATCTTT
>JAJFGT010000270.1 GCA_021776015.1 Alphaproteobacteria bacterium | reverse complement strand
AGATACGATCTCATCACATGTATTTAATATGGGAGAGCACCATTTTAAAACACCTAATACACCCCATACACATAACGGATTTTTACAAATTTGGTATGATTTTGGATTATTGGGTGTTCTTATGATTATTCCTTTTTTGGTATTCCCTCTTTTTTCTTTACTCAAATATAAAAACATAACGGCAATATTTTGCGCCAGCTTCTATATATCTATATTGAGTATAATATTTGTAACATTCGGGATTTGGCAGGCGTGGTACTTGGGAAGCTTCTTCTATGCTTATGGTGTCTGTTCGTTGTTATTACATCCTATGGCTTACCATACAGATCACAGGCACGCTTTTCAAAAGAAGACACCATCCTCTTTACAACCTTGTTAAAAAAGCGTGTAGCAAGAGCTTGAAGAAGGATGTTTTTAAACTCAAACTCAACATTAAAATGGATCGTGCAAGTTCCATCTTTGTTCGCAATAAAAGACCATTCATTTTTTAAATGTTTGAGAGGGCCGCTTAAATATTCGATTGTTAAGCGTTGATGTGGTTCTAAAACAACTTTAGAGGAAAATCTCTCTCGAAACATATTATATCCCACAACTAAATCTGCATAAAATATGTTCTTCTCTTCCCATTTATTAATACGGCTTGCCATACACCACGGCGCAAAGTCTTTGTATTGATCAACATCTGCGACAAGATCAAACATCTGTTTTTGTGTATAAGGGAGTGTTTTTTCTTCGATATGTTGCAGCATTATTTATCCTGCAACAGCCAATTTTTTCTCTCGAGCCTCGCGGAGCTTTTTAAAATCATCCCCTGCATGATAAGACGAACGTGTAAGTGGTGTGGCTGAAACCATAAGGAATCCTTTCGCGCGCGCCATTTTTTCAAGAGATTGAAATTCATCAGGTGTCCAAAAACGATCCACTGGCGCATGTTTTGGTGTCGGCTGAAGATATTGACCAATCGTAATAAAATCTACATTGGCAGCGCGCAAATCATCCATGACTTGTCCTATCTCTTCTTTTGTCTCGCCAAGCCCCACCATAATTCCTGATTTGGTAAAGATCGTAGGATCAACTTCTTTTACACGTTCTAGTAAGCGGAGAGAGCGAAAGAAACGTGCTCCTGGGCGAATAGTAGGGTATAGGCGCGGAACTGTCTCAAGATTATGATTAAAGACATCAGGCTTTGCCTGTGTGACGAGATCAACAGCCTTTAGATCACCTTTAAAATCTCCGGGAAGAATTTCAACACTTGTTTGGGGAGCTTTAAAACGAATAGCCTCAATTGTTTTGACCCAGTGAGTGGCTCCACTATCTTTGAGATCATCCCTATCAACCGACGTTATAACAACATGCTCTAGTCCCATTTGCTCAACAGCCACCCCTACTCTCAGGGGTTCATATTTATCAAGTTCATTTGGTTTTCCTGTGGCGACATTACAAAAAGAACAGGCACGCGTGCAGACTTCTCCCATAATCATAAAGGTCGCATGTTTTTTCTCCCAGCATTCCCCTACATTAGGACATCCGGCCTCTTCACAGACCGTCGTAAGCTTTAAATTATTTACCAGTGCTTTTGTTTCTTGATAAACTTTTCCAGTGGGAGCCTTGACTCGAATCCAATCAGGCTTACGCCCCATCGGACGATCCAGATTTTTTTGCTTTTCTGGATGACGCTTTTCTTTAATTCTAAGGTCAGGGTTATAGGTCATGTTATTTCACGTATGGATTTATATAGGGAATGTCCACGCGATACAGTGCATGATCGTATTGTTCATATTTATCTAAGATACGGTTAATAGTACCATCCAATATAAGTTCATCTAGAGCTAGACTTATAGCGTCTCTCATTTGAAACTCATCTGATTTAAAAGCAAAACTAGTTTGGTAGACTCTTACAGGGTTATTAATTTGAACAATCTTTAATTTATCAGGATTTGACTCATTATAAGTTCCAAATGTGTTTGTATCTACGATTGTCACATCGGCCTTTCCTAGGGCAACCTCTTCTAAAACTTGGGTAAAATCGCTTAGATTAGAAAGTGTCTTTATTTTAGCTTTTGGAAAGTCAGATTGTGCAATAAAGACAGGGTTATCGCCGTCTAAGGCAACAATCTCTATTTCTGGTGAATCAATAGCCTGTAATGATTGATCAAATCGTGTGTCATTTGCACGCGCTACAATGAAAACAGGTTGATAATAATGAGGGCGTGCAAAAATAGAAAATTTTGCTATTTTCGGGTTAATCCAGTAAGAGGTGCACAACATGTCCGCCTTACCCATTTCGAGATCTGTTGTAAAGGTCCCCCAACCTGTTGGTAAAGAAAATTCAACATCTAGTTGAAGACGATCAGCAACAGCGTTCATAATATCATAATCATATCCAGTTAGTTCTCCTGTATTAGGGTTTTTAACCAAGGCAGGATAAAACGTAATATATGCACATCTCAACTTTCCCGTATTTTTTACAGAATCAAAAATCTCTCCTGCAGATACAGAAGAGGATAATACAAGGGCTATGATGAGTAATATATATTTCATATGAGGCTCTCTTATTAATACATTTCTTATACATAGAGAACATAGATATCTTCTGCCCTCACGTCAAAATATTTTATGCTCTCCTATTAGCAGTTTTGAGGTCTATTTCTAAAAATGAATAGCCTTTCCGTAGGCATCCAACACACTTTCATGCATCATCTCTGAGAGTGTTGGATGTGGGAATACAGTATGCATAAAGTCTTCTTCCGTAGCCTCAAGAGTTTTTCCTATCACAAAACCTTGAATAAGCTCGGTCACTTCAGCTCCAATCATATGTGCGCCAAGAAGTTCTCCTGTCTTTTCATCAAAGATCGTTTTAACAAGACCTTCAGGCTCACCCAAGGCAATGGCTTTTCCATTTCCCATGAAAGGAAAGCGTCCAACTTTAACCTTATAGCCCTGTTCCTTGGCTTTAGCTTCTGTGAGTCCAACAGAGGCGACTTGTGGATGACAATAGGTACATCCTGGAATGTTTTCTGTTTTTAGTGGATGAAGATTTTTTTGACCTGTTATGTGTTCAACACAAATAATCCCCTCATGAGAGGCTTTGTGAGCAAGCCACGGCGGAGCTACGACATCTCCAATGGCATATACATTTGGTTCATGTGTTTTCAAATACGGGTCAACGGCTATATGTCCTCGGTCAAGTTTGATCTGTGTATGCTCTAACCCAATATCTTCTGTGTTTCCAACAATTCCAACGGCAGAGATAACACGGTCAAAAACATGTTTCTCTATCTTTCCATTTATTTCAATGTGAGCGGTTACATCATCTTTATTTTTATCGATCTTAGAGACTTTTGCCTCTGTAATGATTTTCATTCCTTGTTTTTCAAAGGCTTTACGAGCGAGAGTTGAAATTTCTTCGTCTTCAACAGGCATTACACGGTCCATCATCTCAACAACAGTTACATCAACGCCCATCGTTTTATAAAAACTGGCAAATTCTATTCCAATTGCCCCAGATCCTACGACTAAAAGCTTTTTGGGCATTTCTTCGGGGATCATCGATTCTTTGTATGACCAGATAAATTTTCCATCAGGTTCTAACCCCGGCAGCACACGAGCTCGTGCGCCTGTCGCAATAATAATGTTTTTAGCTTGAAGTGTTCCTTGTGATTTTCCATCTTTTTCAAGAGTAATTTTACCTTTTCCTGCCAAGCGACCATAGGCATCAAAGACTGTCACTTTATTTTTCTTTAAAAGATGGGCGATGCCTCCAGATAATTGTTTTGAAATTTGACGAGAGCGTTTTACTATTTTCTTTAAATCAAATTCAACTCCAGTGACCTTTATCCCGTAAGCGTCGGCATTCTGGGCAAGATGGAAGACTTCACTTGATCGGAGTAAGGCTTTTGTTGGAATACACCCCCAATTCAAACAAATTCCTCCCAAATGATTAGCTTCAACGAGAGCTGTTTTTAAGCCTAATTGTGTAGCACGAATGGCTGCAACATAACCACCGGGACCTCCACCAATAACAACAAGATCAAAATTATTTTCTGACATGGATTAGCACCAGCCTTTTTTAGCATGCCCTGGAGGACAGAAATTATAGCCATCGGGGTTATTATTAGATTGTACACGAACAGAATACTCATCTGTTTTGACACTGACATCATCCACTGTTGTTATACAGGCTGAAAGAGACAGGGTAAAAGAGCAAAGAATAATCATCAAAAATATTTTATTCATAGTATTTTCCTTTTTTAGACCAGCATATTCACTGGATTTTCGATAAATCGTTTAAAGTATTGTAAAAATTCAGCACCCACAGCCCCATCAACAGCGCGATGATCAACTGAAAGTGTGCAATTCATAAAGGTACCAATTTTAACCTCATGACCATCAACGTAAGGTTGCTTCGTTCCAGCACCAACCGCGAGAATACATGCTTGAGGAGGGTTAATAATGGCATCAAATTCTTTAATACCATACATGCCAAGGTTGGAAACGGAAAACGTCCCTCCTTGAAACTCCTCAGGCTTAAGTTTTCCTTCACGGGCACGTCCAGCTAAATCCTTAATTTCAGCAGAAATCTCTTGAAGTCCTTTTGTCTCAGCAGCCTTTACAATCGGTGTGATCAATCCATTGGGGGTTGCTACAGCAACAGAAATGTCGGCATGTTTATACTGTAAAATGGCAGAGTCTGTCCACGCAACATTTGCCGCAGGATAGGCTTTAAGAGCTTGTGCTACCGACTTAATAATAAAGTCATTTACTGATAGTTTGTAGGCACCGTTTGCAGCTTCATTGATCTCTTTTCGCGCCTTCATAAGAGTGTCAATTTGACACTCAATTGTAAGGTAAAAGTGAGGAACCGTTTGTTTTGACTCAACAAGGCGTCGCGCTACAATTTTACGTACATTACTATTCGGGATTTCTGTATACTCCATAGAAAGCATATCAGAGAGTTGTTTTGCATCTGGTCCAGAAGACATTTGAGGTGTAGGACTAGGAGAAGAATTTGGTGAGGGGGACTGAGCACCTGTTTTTAAGTTCAATATATCAGATTTGACAATACGTCCCTTTGGACCCGTTCCTGATATTTGAGCGAGATCGATCCCCTTCTCTTTTGCTAATCTCCGTGCCAAAGGTGTTGCAAATACACGAGACTGATTAGATTGAGGGGGGAGTATTTTAGAAGGAGCTGCTGAACTTGTCGTCTCCTCAGTTTTGGCTGTTTGATCTTGTATTTGTATAGGGGGAGATTTGACAGGCGTATTTAAGCCTTCTATATCAATATTATCTATTGTCTCTCCCTCCTCTAGCAAAATAGCAATAATTTGATTAACTTTTACATGTTCACTTCCTGCTTGGATAATAATTTTTCCAAGGATGCCTTCATCAACAGCTTCAACTTCCATTGTGGCTTTATCTGTTTCAATTTCAGCGATAACATCGCCTGATTCAATGACATCTCCTTCAGATTTTAACCATTTGGCAAGAGTTCCCTCTTCCATTGTAGGACTTAATGCAGGCATTGTAATTTTGATAGGCATTAGAAGAGCTCCTTTACTTTGACAATGATATCAATGGGCTGTGGAGCACAAAGGGTTTCAAGATTTGTAGCATAGGGAAGAGGAACATCTTTTGCGCAGACACGTGCTACGGGAGCGTCTAAATAGTCAAAGGCATGTTCTTGAACCATTGCTGCAATTTCAGAACCAATACCAGCGTATGGCCAACCTTCCTCAACGGAGACAATACGGTTGGTCTTTTTAACACTCTCAATAATTGTCCAGCGATCTATTGGACGAATTGTTCTTAAATTTATAACTTCAGCATCAATCCCCTGTTCAGCAAGTTGTTCAGCAGCAGCTAGGGCTCTGTCCACCATTATAGAGAAGGCAACAATTGTGACATCTGAACCTGTCCTTTCAACTTTTGCTCGCCCAATAGGGACAACATAGTCTTCACTGATGGGAACATCAAAGCTTTGCCCATAGAGTAATTCATGCTCAAGTATAAGAACAGGATTTGGATCGCGGATAGCTGCTTTCATTAAGCCCTTAGCATCGGCGCCTGACCATGGGGCAACAACTTTTAAACCCGGTATATGCCCATACCATGAGGCATAACACTGAGAATGTTGCGCTCCGACTTTTCCTGGAGCTCCATTTTGTCCTCGAAAGACGATGGGGCAACCAAGTTCTCCTCCTGCCATATAGAGTGTTTTAGCCGCAGAGTTTATGATCTGATCTATGGCTTGCATGGCAAAATCCATACTCATAAACTCAATAATGGGTTTTAAGCCAGACATGGCGGCCCCTATACCTAAACCTGTAAAGGCATGCTCTGTAATAGGAGAATCTATAATTCGTTTTTCTCCGAATTCAGCCAACATGCCTTGAGAGACTTTATAGGCTCCATCATATTCGGCGACCTCTTCTCCCAAAAGAAAAACATCTTGGTCTCGTCTCATTTCTTCAGACATACCATCTCGTAAAGCTTCTCGTCCAGTTCTACTGGATGTTTCTCCCATAGAGGTGAACTCATCAAAGGAAGGAGGTTCTATGATAATGCCTTGTGCATATAAAATATCTCTATTTTTTGTTTGCACCTTTATAACAGGAGGTTCAGAAAGACTGTCCTCTTGAGGCATATCTAATGTCTCTTCTTTATTAACAGAGGAGGCAGATTCGATAGAGTTTTCAATAGATTCTAGTGTTTCTCCATCTTCGAGCAGGATCGCAATAGGCGTATTTACAGATACATTTTCTGTCCCTGCTTCTACCATAATTATTCCAAGGATTCCTTCGTCAACAGCTTCAACTTCCATTGTCGCTTTGTCTGTTTCAATTTCAGCAATGATCTCTCCGGATTCAATTTTGTCCCCTTCATGTTTAATCCACTTTGAAAGGGTTCCTTCTGTCATTGTTGGGCTTAAGGCCGGCATAAGTATTTCAATTGGCATTTTTAAAACTCATTTATTTTCTGGTTATTATCTTTTATGCAACAGATTCAACAGGAAGAAGAATGTCTGTCCATAGCTCAGATTCATCTGGAAGAGAAGATTGTTGTGCAAAATCAGCTGCATCCCTAACAATTTCTTTAACCTCTTTCTCTATTTCTTTAATCTCATCCTCATTTATCTTCATTTCATTTAGGAGGAGAGCCTTGAAATTTTTAATTGGATCACGGTTATCTTTAATGTCTGCCAGCTCTTCTTTACTCCTGTATTTTGCAGGGTCAGACATTGAGTGACCTCTATAGCGATAAGTCATGATTTCAAGAATATAAGGCCCCTCGCCCGATCTCACATAATCAAGGGCTTGTTTAGCTGTCTCTCGTAAGGCAAGAATATCCATTCCATCAACTTGCTCTCCAGGGATACCAAATCCTTCTCCACGTCTATACAAATCTCCTGCAGCATGACGTTTTGTACTTGTTCCCATACTATATTGATTGTTTTCTATGATATAAAGCACTGGGAGCTTCCACAGAGCCGCCATATTATAGCTTTCAGCCACTTGGCCTTGATCCGCCGCACCATCTCCCATATAGCTGAGACATACTCCATTATCATTTTTGTATTTATGAGCAAAGGCAAGACCCGTCCCCATGGAAACTTGTGCTCCAACAATTCCATGTCCTCCATAAAAATTATTTTCTACAGAAAACATATGCATCGATCCGCCCTTCCCACGCGAGCAACCTGTAGAACGTCCTGTGAGCTCAGCCATTGCAGCTCTGGCACTTACGCCATAGAGAAGAACATGCCCATGGTTTCTATAGGCTGTAATGACAGTATCTTGAGGTTCATGAACGGATTTAAGTCCTGCTACAATAGCTTCTTGTCCTATATATAGGTGACAAAAGCCTCCAATTAAACCCATCCCATAGAGTTGCCCTGCTTTTTCTTCAAAGCGACGAATTAGTAACATTTCGCGATAAAGTTTTTTAGCCTCGGCTGAGCTTAATTTTGTTTCAGAGTCTAGAGCAGTGTCGCTTTTAGCAACTTTTTTTACCTTTTTTATTTTGGTCATATAAACCTCCTTAAGAAGACAGCATCTTGAGGTATTGGCTACACCATTTTAAAGAGGCTTACCAGAAAAAAGTGCATAATATATGTGTAAAATAATGTATAGAAAAAAGGGCTAAATGTAGCTAACGTGTTAAAACAAAAGTATTTTCAGGAAGGACACCTAACATAACCTGAACACGCTCTTCAAGTAAATCAAGATCAATTGATCCTGTCCGCATACCAATTACTTTTTTTTCTAAAGCTTCTCTTTCCTCTTTTAGTTTCCCGTATTCAAGGCTTGAAATTTGATAATCATGAGACAAATGCACAAGTTTTAAATATCCTCTTTCTCCAAAAAGAAGATGAAAAGAAAAATATAAACAAAGACATGTCCCTACAATAAATAAGAGATTTCCTTTACGAGGAGTGGATGTTTGGATAACCGTATTCATATCTACATAGAATCATAAACGAATCACCTGTGCAAGCATTTTTTTGTTAAGAGTCAGTATGTTGTCCCTATAGATGAATAGATTTTACAGTTAAGAGATTCAAATGATTCATTTTTTAGGCATCTTCCATTTATTTACATTGTTTTTTTATATTAATAATAGAGAGGATACTTTTAATATCTCTTCTAAAAAAATTAATAATTAGCCAACAATCTTTCCAGCGTACTGGCCTGTTTCACCAAGTTCTTCTTCAATACGAAGGAGCTGGTTATACTTTGCTGTTCGGTCTGAACGTGATAAAGACCCTGTTTTGATCTGTCCAGCATTCGTGGCCACAGCCAAATCAGCAATAGTTGAATCTTCTGTTTCTCCTGAACGGTGAGAGAGGACAACACCAAAGCCAGATTGTTGTGCCAAATGAACCGTTTTTAATGTTTCAGTTAAGGTTCCTATTTGGTTCACTTTTATAAGAACTGCATTTCCTGCTTTTTCATCTATACCTCTTTGCAATCTTTTTGTATTGGTGACAAAGAGATCATCACCGACAAGTTGAATTTTGTTTCCTATAGATTTTGTAAGATCTTCCCAGCCTTCCCAATCATCTTCTGCTAAGCCATCCTCAATAGAATGTATAGGGTAATTAGCAATAAGATCCTGATAGTATGAAACCATATCTTTTGAAGAAAGTTTAAGTCCCTCTCCTTTTAGATGGTATATACCATCTTTAAAAAACTCTGTAGAGGCGCTGTCAAGTGCAAGAACTATATCTTTTCCAGCTGTGTAGCCAGCTGTATCAATAGACTTCATTATAAAGTCAAGAGCCTCTCGTGTTGACGCGATGTTAGGCGCAAAGCCCCCCTCGTCTCCAACATTAGTATTAAGACCAGCCTGCTTAAGTTGAGATTTAAGAGCATAAAAAATTTCACTCCCCATCCGTATAGCATCAGCAATAGAGGATGCTGAAACAGGCATTATCATGAACTCTTGAATATCTACGTCATTGTCAGCATGCTCTCCTCCATTTAAAATATTCATCATAGGGGTTGGTAAAACATGGGCATACATGCCCCCAATATATTTATAGAGAGGAATATCAAGTTCTTCAGCCATGGCTTTTGAAACAGCTAGAGATACGCCAAGGATAGCATTAGCCCCTAAATTGGATTTATTTTCGGTTCCATCAAGGTCAATCATTGTCTCATCTATAAGTATTTGAGACTCAGCATCTAGTCCAAGAAGTGCTTCGGTAATCTCTTCATTAACATTGTTAACAGCGTTCGTAACGCCTTTTCCATTATAGACAGATGGGTCGTTATCTCGCAATTCAACAGCCTCATGAATTCCTGTTGAAGCTCCAGAAGGCACGGAGGCGCGCCCCATTGCACCACTTTCAAGTGTTACATCGACTTCAACTGTTGGAGTTCCTCGACTATCAAGTATTTGGCGCCCATGAATATCTATAATGGCTGACATTATTTGTTTTCCTTAATCTATTTTTACAAGATCCATTGATTTAATAAGATCATCAATAGCCTTTGCTTGTGTTAAAAATGTCTCTAGTTTATCAAATGGTAAGGCCGAGGGACCATCACATTTTGCTTGATCTGGGTCTTCGTAGGCCTCTATAAAGAGTCCTGCAATTCCAATGGCAAGCACAGCGCGTGATAAATCCGCAACAAGGGCACGTCGTCCTCCCGATGCAGTACTACCTGGGAGGCGCATTTGTGAGGCATGAACAGTATCACAGATAATGGGGGCTCCCTGTGTCAGGTCTTTCATAACACCAAATCCCATAGGATCAACGACAAGATTATCATACCCTAGAGAGTGACCCCTCTCACAGATAATAAGATTTTCATTTCCACATTCTCTAAATTTATCAGCTATATTTCCAATTTGATAAGGTGACATATATTGAGGTTTTTTAATATTGATAAGAGCGCCTGTTTTGGCCATAGCAGAGACTAAATCTGTTTGACGTGCTAAAAAGGCTGGAATTTGCAAGATATCTACTATTTCTGCGACAGGTTGGCATTGTTCAATTTCATGAACATCTGTAATGATGGGAACATCAAATTCTTCTTTAACTTTTTGAAAAATCCGAAGGCCTTCCTCTAGCCCGACACCTCTGTAGCTATGAATAGACGAACGATTAGCTTTATCAAAGCTGGCTTTAAAAACAAAAGGAATGTTGAGCTTGTCTGTGATCGTTTTATAAACTTCCACAGCTTTGAGGGTAATGCTTTCATTCTCAAGAACATTTAATCCTCCGAATAAAACAAATGGGCAGTCATTTCCAATTTCAAAATCTCTGAGCTTAATACGCTGTGACATTATATTTGTGTCCTTTCTTTGTTAAGAAAGAATATATAGGCGATGATGACTTATTCAAGAAGATTTCTTCCCAAAAAGTTTAATTAATTTTATTGGGGCATCATATATTAAGAAACAAAACGGTTAAGCAAGAATTCTGCTAACTCTACCCTGTCTGAAGGAAGAGCCAAAGGTGATCCTTCTTCATCTTGAACGCTATAGTTGGTTCTTGTAACATCCGTATTTTCTACGACGGTTACAGAATCTGAAAAGTCTGTGCTGGA
>JAJFGT010000269.1 GCA_021776015.1 Alphaproteobacteria bacterium | reverse complement strand
TGTTGATGTTATGAAAGTTTTTCCTACTATCCAGACCGAGTTTATTAATAAGCGGATTAAAATGGGGGTCGTCTTTAAATCTATTATTCCCACCCATTCAATGAATATCCAAGAATATATTACTGATCCAGCCGAGCTTCGCGAAGTTAAGCATGTCGATAATAAGCAGTTTCCCTTCCAGTCAACATTTGAAATTTATGCAGATAGCGTCATGATCTATTCCCCGCGTAAACCATTTGGTGGTGTTGTCATTCGCAATCAAAAAATTGCAGACTCTATGCGGGCTTTATTTTATTTGGTGTGGAATTTATTGCCAGATACACGCCAAACACACGTTAGGTAAAAATACTATTTTATTTCTTAAAACGTCGGCATCCTTCTTTATTACCAAGGTCACACGACAATTTATACCATCTTTTAGCAAGGGCAGGATCTGATTTTATAAAGTAATCTCCCATCACACCACATGCCTTGGCATGTCCTAAATCACATCCTTTTCGGTATAAAATATAAGCAGTTTCCTTATCACCTTCCTGCCATAACAAATCTCCAAGATCACTACAGGCACTATTACTCTTAAGGGCACATCCTTTTTCATAGAGGACATGAGAGAGGTCTCTCTGTCTCATTTGATAGGCTATAAATCCTCCCTGTGCGCAACTCATTGCTGAATCTTTGTGACAGGCTATTTTAAAGTAACGAAGAGCATTCTTTTTATCCCCTTTTTTAAGCAAAATATATCCTGCGTCCTCACATAATTCACCCGCTGTTTTGCAGTGATTGATGATATAGGCTGGATTTTTGGCATCTTGATTCCAATTTTTATCAATTTTAATGTTATCTAATGTTCTTAAAAGAGCTCTATCCATTGGATAGAGTTTAAGTCCCTGCTCTAGAACTTCTTTGGCATCTCCATCACGTCCCGCTTTTCGATAAGCCAGAGCAAGATTTCGTATAATATTATAGGCAGTGGGGTTTAGCTTATAAGCTGTCTCATAACTTTGGACAGCTTCTTTATAAAATTCCCATTTTGTAAAAAAGTAACCCATATTATAATAGAGTCGTGGCTCTTTATAGCCCTTCTTAATGGCCATTCCAAAATATTCAATGGCCAATTTTTTTTGATTTAAATGGGCATAAGCTGTCGCTATATTATAATAATTAACAGTGAGATTAGGATCAAACTGTAAGGATTCTTTATATTTCTGAATGGCTTTTTTATACTGCGCTTGATCAAAAAAAGCGCCTCCCTCCTTCTTAATAGCCAACGCCTTTGTTTCGGCAGGCGTAAGGCTTTCAGAGGCTTGGGCCCATATCGAAGAAGATGAACATAAACAGGAGAAAAAGAAGATCGCAATAACAGTTAAAATTTGTTTTTGTGTCATAGAATTCTCTTTCTCTCTTCGTTCCAGTTCTGCCTATATTATAGATTCAAAAGGGAACGATTTGAAATAGTTTTCTTATTGACTAAGGTTTAAGGTGATTGTCTTTTTTAGCGCCACTTAAATCTTTAACGGCCTCAATCAAACCCCCTACAACATGCATTCCTGTTACAACAACAATCGGAGCTACATAGAAAGGAGCGGCAAGTAGAAAGTCTACACTTGGTAAGATGCATTTTTTATTTTTATCTTTATTCATTTTCTGTACCTTGTTTCAATATTAATTCTCTTATATATGTCTAAGTCGGACGAAACATACTGGAAAAATAAATTTATGTCAACGGCAAGATTCTAGAATTTATTTTTTCCAAAATCGTTGGTAATAGATCAAGAGCAAGACGCCACACATTGTGAACCAAAATAAAATATATTGAAGATGATTATTATTGGGATGCCATTTCTCCTTTGGAATCATCAGAGAAGGCATAGAAGGTGAGAAATTTTCCGCATGAAAGACACTCGGTGCAAGGTCTGGAATGTCTTTTATCTTCGCATATTCTTGAATATCCAAATAAATCCATAACTCTTTTTCTGGGATGTTATGAATCCCAAAATTCCACGGTTTTGAAGGAAGACGTGCCATCCCTGTAATTACAATTTGATTTTTTATCTTTGTTTCAGGGCGCATTTCCAGCTCTTTCTTTGAAGCCTCGACCCAACCCTGATGAATCAAAACTGTACCACCCGTCTCAAGAATAAGAGGGGTATAAATTTCATACCCTAAAATATTGTTACGAGGACGAGGACCAATAGAAATTTCTTTATCATAAAGAAATACACCTGTGACAACACCACGGTGGGCATCACTTTTTTTAACAAGAAATAGATCTGAAGATTGGAGGGGCGATAAAAGAGGATCTTTTTTATATTCTCTGTCTAAATTGGCAAGCAAATCTGCTTTCCAGTAGTGGCGCTGAATTTGCCATAGACCAAGCCCACATAGAATAATAGCGCTGATGAGCGTCAATAATGTCGCCATCCAAGGCACATCTCGATGAGCTCTCATATCTTATTAAATCCTGTTAGAGTGTGGGATGAACACCAATTCCATTTCCCCAGACATAAATAGAAAGGAATAAAAAGCACCATACAATATTAACAAAATGCCAATACCACGCAGCAGCTTCAAATCCAAAATGACGTTCAGCGGTAAAATGGCCTTTTGCCGAACGAACCCAGCAAACAAATAAAAGGATAATTCCAACTAACACATGGAAACCATGAAATCCTGTCGCCATAAAAAATATCGAGGAATAGGCACCTTCCGTAAATCCAAAACGTACCTGCGTATATTCATAGCCCTGGAGACATAAAAAGAACGTTGCACATAGTACGGACAAGCCTAATGCTTTTGTTACCTCTGCCTGACGATTACGCTTAATAGCATGTTGAGCCCATGTCACAGCACGCCCTGATAAAAGAAGAATCATTGTCATGAATAGAGGAAGCTCGAGAGGTGGGGTTGTCTCAAGACCTAGAGGAGGCCATACAGCTTGTGCATACTCCATTCTATTGAATTGAACAGGATCATCTATGAAAAGGCTTGCATCAAAGAATGCCCAGAAGAAAGCAACAAATAACATCAATTCTGACAAGATAAACAGTGCCATACCATAGCGAAATCCAATTTGAGCGATCGGAGAATGTGTTCCTTTTTGAAGGGACTCAACTAAAACATCTCTCCACCAAAAAAACGCTACAGCTAGAACTGAAAGAGTTCCAATAGCTACAGTTTCAAGCCCAAATTCAAAGCCTGCAAATTCTACTTCATGCATAAAGAGAACCATAGCAATAGAAAACAATCCTCCCGCTAATGATGCCAACATTGGCCATATGCTTGGTTGAAGAATATGAAAGGGGTGGGGTTGTCCTGTATCCCCGTATTCAATGTTATATTCTGACATGTAGATTTACACCTTCTCTTATTTGATACAATCATGCGATCGCAAACTGACTTTATCAATCATAGCATAGTGTTAGTGTATTTTCCATTTGAATTGTTTTAAAAATTATTCTGGCATAAAATGATAAGCTCAAAAAATCTCTCAAGGAGTTTTTGAAGAACTCTCTGAATCTTTTATCTCAAATCCAAAACTTTGATTAAGAATTGTTACCAAACGAGATGTTTCAATCTCATTTTGAAGGGTGGCATTTAAGGTTTCACATGATTCTTTATCCTGAATCGGTACTGGATTCACTTTAGAATGTGTTGCAAGCGCCTCTTGATCGACAAGATCAAAATAGGTTTTCATTTCTTTAAGAGGTTTTACCTCTTCTAAAGCAAGAGTTCGAGAAAA
The DNA here is from genome assembly GCA_021776015.1 of Alphaproteobacteria bacterium. Taxonomy (GTDB): domain Bacteria; phylum Pseudomonadota; class Alphaproteobacteria; order Micavibrionales; family Micavibrionaceae; genus UBA1850. Next base: position 2,163 of record JAJFGT010000269.1, on the reverse strand, counting down.
TGCACCATCCGCTTTTTTTAAAATAGGCCGTAGAGAACTCTGAAAACCTTTAAAATTTTTCTTTATTTCTGATTGCAGATTAGGATTATGCTCACGACATGATGCCACGGCCTTTTTCATCGTCTCTTGTGTGTATTTCACAGAACTAATCAAGCCATGAGCTACCAAAATACGACTAAATTTATCTTGGCCTGCTTGATCAAGACTTTGAAAAATTTCTTCTGTTTTAAGTTGCGAGATTGAAGCTTCTTCTGCATAAGAGGCATCAATCTTTCCAAAATATCCCAGAGAGGAAAAAAGAATAAACCCAAGTAGAGAAGACAACAAACATAGTCTTCTCATAGAGAGTTTATCATCTATTCCACCAGCCTTTTTTCTTATTTTTAGGAGCTTCATTAACAGTCTCATAGTCCTTATCTTGTGGTATTTCAGGCAGAATTTCTTCTTTTTTTACAGACGATGCAACAATTTTAACAGTCACAGCCTCAGGTGCTTTAGGAGATGTTTTTTCAGCCTCTTTTTCAACGATTTTCTCAACATGTTTTTTATTTGTTTTATTTTGCTCTGTCGGTTTTTCCTGATGCTCTTTAGATTCTGTATCCTTCTTTTCAATCACTTTATCGATATTATTTTGTGTAGAATCTACATTTTGTGTCGAGTCCACTTGTGTGGAGTCCACATTTTTAGGTGCATTTTTAGGTCTTCGATTACGGCGCCTTTTATTTTTAGACTCAGGCTGAGAATCACCAGACTCCTTATCCTTATCTATTTCTTTCCCTGCCTGTTTCTCTGACTCTTGCTCAGAAGTATCCACTTGGGGTGCTTCATCAGAATTTGCAGACTCCCATTTTTTATTTTGTGGTTTCTGACCTTTAGCAGGTCTCCGAGAAGACTTTTTCTGTTTATTATCATCTGATTCTACAATAATAGGAGGTTGCCCATTAATAAGAAACTCAGCTGGTGCTAATGTACTATCAATGTGAAGTGCAACTTTGCAATTATGGCGTCTTTCAATATCAGAGAGTAACTCACGCTTATGGTTAAGAATATACAATGCCACGTTATCTATTACAGCCAATGTAATCTCTTCAGGAGAATCCTTGTTATCTGAGGAATGATTGATTGCAAATTCTTCAATAGCGCGGAGAGAAATCACAGCCGTTGAATCAATTGTCCGCGTGTATCCTAAACCATGACAAGAATCACATAATTTAAATTGTGCCTCTGTCATACTTGGATTAAGACGTTGTCTAGATAACTCTAATAATCCAAAAGATGAAATACGTCCAATTTGAATACGGGCACGATCTGATGATAGAGATTCCTTCAAACATCTCTCAACTTTCGTATTATTCCTATAGTTTTCCATATCGATAAAATCGATAACAATAAGCCCTCCAAGGTCACGAAGTTTTAATTGGCGTGCAATCTCTTCAGCTGCTTCTAAATTTGTTCGTAGAGCCGTTTCTTCAATATGACGTTCTTTTGTTGCACGTCCAGAGTTCACATCAATGGCGACAAGCGCTTCTGTCGGATTAATTACGATAGATCCTCCAGATTTAAGACGTGCCTCAGGTGTTCCCATCTCAATAATTTGACTTTCAATTTTATATTTATGAAAGAGAGGAATTTTTTCATCCTTATACTGAATAACCTTTTTAGCATGGGAAGGAATCAACATTTTCATGAATTTTTTAGATTCTTTGAAGGCCTCTTCACCAGCAACAACAATTTCCTCAACCTCACGTGTATAGATATCTCGTACACCTCGCTTAATAAGGCTTCCCTCTTCATAAACACAAGAAGGCGCAATTGATTCAAGCGTTAAAGCACGAATATCATCCCAAAGACGCATCAAATAATCTAGATCACGTTTAATTTCAACTTTAGTGCGTTCAACACCAGCTGTTCTTAAAATCACAGACATCCCATCAGGAACATTCAATTCTTTTAAGATTTCACGCATACGCTTACGCTCTTTATAGTTCGCAATTTTTCGGCTTACGCCTCCACCACGAGGACTATTGGGCATTAAAACACAATAGCGACCTGGTAAAGATATATAGGTTGTCACTGCGGCACCTTTGTTACCACGTTCCTCTTTTTGTGCTTGAACGAGCATAATTTGCCCTCGCTTCACAACTTCTTGGATCTTATAGTTTT
>JAJFGT010000268.1 GCA_021776015.1 Alphaproteobacteria bacterium | reverse complement strand
TTTTAATTGCAAAATCATAGGCCAGTTCAACCAATGCCATGATACGTAAATGATCTGTTTGCTTATGCCCAATCGTATTTGGTGCTAAATCACTCATGACAATATCAGGTTTGGCTCCATCTAAAGCCTGATCTAGAGATATAAGAGCCTCATCGCTTGTGAAGTCCATTTCAAAGAATATAGCACCAGATAAAGGATCAATAGGAAGAAGATCCATACCAATTACTTTTTTAACACGACGTTCCAATGCAACTTGTGCCCACCCACCAGGGGCAGCACCCAAATCAACTACCGTAATACCTGGCTTAAAAAACTCTAATTTGTCATCTATTTCTTTGATTTTATAGGCCGCACGAGATCGATAGCCATCTATCTGAGATTTTTGTATATAAGGATCATTTAACTGGCGTTGCAACCAACGTGTTGAAGAAACCGTCCGTCCTTTTGCTGTTTTAACTCTTTCAGCAGGAGCTCGATCTGTTTTAATACGTTTCCCTTTGGAAGTATTTTTAGGTGTTTTTTTATCAGACATTCACAATCAAACTATAAAAATTATAAAACCATCAGAAGCGTTGACCCAACAAAAGCCATAAAAAAAATGGATAATGATGCCGCCATATAAATCGCCCCTTTTGTATGTGGGGAATAATATGACAAAACTAAGTAAAGAGCAATACATATACCATAAAAGATCAGGCCTCGCCTAAAGACATCACCATCTAAAATTCCCATAAAACCAGTCGTAAAGCCCGTTAACTGAATCATTTCAGCCTGTAATCGTAATGAAAACATACAAGCCAGAATGAACAAAATGGCTTTTATACGTTGATTTTTATGAACAATAAAAAACGCGGCAGGAATCCACAAAACATCAATCCAATTCAAAAAAAGAGAAATAGAGACCTCCATTAAAATTCTAAAATCATTTACACAGGAACAGTTTGCCCTATATGATATATTTATGAAACATATCATTCTTACTTTTTTGATCTCCCTATCATTTTGCTCAAGTTTTTTAAGCGCGGCTCAAGCTCAAACGATTATTCGAGACACAGAATTAGAAACGATGGTTAACACATGGGCAGAGCCTCTGATCATTGCGGCTAATCTTTCACCTCAATCTGTGAAAATTATTTTTGTGCAAGATTCTGGAATTAATGCCTTTGTAGCTGGAGGTTCAAACATCTTTATCTACACAGGCTTGATTGAGAAAGCTGACACGCCTGAAGAGCTTCTGGGCGTGATTGCTCACGAACTAGGACATATTAGCGGGGGGCACCTTATTCGCACACATGATGCCCTTAAAAATGCCTCCTATGAAGCAATGCTAGGAACAATTCTTGGAATAGGTGCCGCTGTTATCACAGGAAATGGAGAAGCCGCATCTGCTATTGTTGGTGCAACACACTCAACGGTTCAGCGCCACTTTCTCTCTTACAGCCGTATTCATGAATCCAGCGCCGATCAAGCAGCTCTCTCATTTTTGGAAACAGCCCAAATAGATCCAGAAGGACTTATAACATTTTTTGGAAAGCTTGAAGATCAAGACCTTCTCCCTCAAACACAACAACTTGAATATGTACGAACACACCCCTTAACACGAAATAGAATTGATGCCATTCGGACTCGCGCTGAAAGCTCCTCCCTCTTTCAAAATGGAAATGCTCCAAGTAGAACAAATGCTTTCAATCGTCTCAAAGCTAAACTTATAGGGTATACAAACCCTCAGCATGTTGAATGGACCTATGATGAAAATGATCCTTCTATTGAAACACTCTATGCACAAGCGATCTCTGATTACCGTCTGAATAAAAAAGAAGAAGCCCTTAAAAAAACAGATCAGCTTTTACAACGTGAACCTAAAAATCCTTATTTTTTAGAACTCAAGGCTCAAATGCTTGTTGATTTTGGAGACATAGATAAAGCTCTTCCCTTTTATAAAAAATCTCTTCTCTATGCGCCTCCATCAGGATTAATTCGAACAGCCTATGCTCATGCCCTTATTGAAAGCACTCAAAATAATCCAGATATTTTAAATAAGGCTATTACTCAGCTAAATGAAGCTTATACATTTGAACCTAAATCTCTTCGTATTCAACGCCTTTTAGGAACAGCCTATGGGCGCCTTGAAAACCACGGAAAAGCCAATCTCCACCTTGCTGAAGAAGCTCTCCTTAAAGGGAATCATGAGTATGCTGAACAACGTGTACAAATGTCTTTGCAGCATATTAAAAATGCTTCTACAGACTGGTATCGTGCACAAGATATTTTAAATACCATCAAACAAAGTAAAAAAACTGATTGAACCTTTTAAAAAATTCCCTACTATCTCGGTAATATTCTGACATATTCTCAATTTAAGACTCTACAAAAGGAGACTCATTCTATGAAAAAAATTCTGACACTACTATCTGTTCTGGCTGCAACAATGTCATTCACCTCTTTTGCTCATTCTGAGTCTGTATTTTCAGAGGAGCAAACCAAAGAAATACAATCTATTGTTGAAGAATATATAAAACAGAAC
>JAJFGT010000267.1 GCA_021776015.1 Alphaproteobacteria bacterium | reverse complement strand
CTATTTGAGGCCAAAGAGCTATATTCATTGCAAAAATAGCTAACCCTAAATTTGCACCTGCACAGAAATGTGTTCCTTCGTTATAGATCACAAGAGCTTTATATTCTCCTGATCCATCTCCAATCATTTTGATGGTTTTGTGATAAAGATCAAAGACAGTTTCATCAATTGCATTCATTTTTCCTGTAAACTCAAAACACAAAACACCGTCCCCAATATTCCAAAGCGTAGCACTGGCTGTCTTTGCCACAGGTTCACTTGAAAGTTTAATATCTTTCAAAAGCAAAACGCCATCTGAACGTTTTAAGTCGTGATAAGCACCGTCCGTTCCAAAATATTGCAACTGACCTTTTTCAACTCTATAAAATGAACCCTCACCCACTGCTTTAAGTAATGGAGGGATGCTTAGTCCTTCTTCTTTAAGTTTCTCAGCAAACCATGATGCGCCCAAAGCATCAATCATTTCAAAGGGCCCTTGCTTCCAATTATAGCCTAGACGCATCGCTTCATCGACTTCTGCGATTGTGCCTGCAATCTCTGGAACAAGAGAAGCTGCGTAATGAAGAGTTTTACTTAAAACATCCCACGCATAAGCTCCGCCTTGATCGTCAGTTGTAACAACAGCCTTCAAACCTTTACGACCAGCATCCATTGATTTGAGTTTTGGTTTAATAGATTGCGTATAATTTTTTTCATCGAATGAGTCAGCATTTAAAGAAAAAGACTGTTTTTCTCGTGTGCCTTTTGGAGCATCGGGGTTTAGACGGTAAAATCCACCCTTCCCTTTACGTCCTGTATAGCCTGCCTTAATCATTTTATGAATAAAGGCATGATCAACAAATGTCTTTCGATAGAGGTCATTTTTAGGCAGCGTTTCCAAAAGAGATTTTGAAAGGTGGGGCATCAAATCAATTCCGATTAAATCTAACAACCCAAAGACACCCGTCTTAGGGATACCGCATGGTTTTCCCATCACAAGGTCTGCGGTCTCAACAGGTACATTTTTTTCAACGGCAATATTCAAAGCCGTGGTCAACCAAAATACACCCAAACGATTGGCAATAAACCCAGGGGTATCATTACACTCGACAACCCCTTTCCCAAGCTTCACATCACAGAATGTCAGAATCTCTTCAAGCGCTTTTTTCTGAGTGTTTTTTCCACTTACAAGCTCCATTAATCGCATATAGCGAGGAGGATTAAAAAAGTGCGTAATCACAAAATGTTCTTGGAAATCCTTATCAAACGGTTCCACCAACATATTCAAAGGAATGGTTGATGTATTGGATGATACAATCGCACCCTTCTTACGGTGCTTAGCTATCTTCTCATAGGTTGCATGTTTGATCTTTAAATCTTCAAGAACAACTTCAACAATCCAGTCACATTCTTTCAAAAGGGCAAGATCATCCTCCATATTCCCTGTTGTAATTAACTTAGCGGCCTTTTTTGTCATGAGCGCCGCAGGATCAGCTTTCAATAACTTTTGAACGGCACCTTCCGCAAAGGCATTTCTATTGCCAGCAAAATCAGTAAGCTTTGGTGGCACAATATCTAACAACACAACAGCTGTCCCAGAGTTAGCAATCTGAGCGGCTATTCCACTTCCCATCAACCCTGCACCAATAACAGCAACTTTATTTATAGTCATGAATGATTTTCCTTTTTATAGAGTAATTCCAGCCAAAAAGATTTTAAAACTGGAAGTGATAATGTTGATATTAAATAAGCACCAGAAGGGACAAATGCATGAAGCCAATTATTAGGGACATCTAAAATAAGCAGATAAAGTGCCACAATAAGATAGGTTCCAATAGCAATGACAAAACGACGAGTCCAAGATGTCTCCCACGCCTTGTCTGCCTCTACACGTGCATTTCTTTGAACAATAGAATCTATCTCATTCACTCAATACTCTCCAACACAGTAGCTATTCCCTGTCCACCACCAATACACATCGTAGCGAGTCCAAATTTTTTCTTTTCTCGCTTCATCAAGCTGGCCAATTTTCCTGTAATCCTTGCGCCTGACGTTCCAAGAGGATGTCCCAAAGCAATCGCTCCTCCATCGATATTGACTCGATTTTGATCAACACCTAGTTCTTTTAAAACAGAGAGTGACTGTGCGGCAAATGCTTCGTTAAGCTCCCACAGATCAATATCTTTAAGCTCTAGTCCTGCACGTTCCAATGCCTTCTTTGAAGCAGGAACAGGGCCAATCCCCATAATATCAGCCCCACATCCCGCCACTGCCACAGAACGAATACGTGCTAATTTTTGTAATCCATGCTTATCAGCATAGGCTTCTGAGGCGACAAGTACCGCCGCAGAACCATCTGTTAATGGAGAAGATGTTGCCGCTGTGACACTTCCCTTTTTATCAAAGGCGGGATTCAAGCTTGCAAGTTTTTCAAGGGTTGAATCTCCTCGTATTGTGCCATCCTCGGAAACATCTCCAATGGGCACAATTTCATCTTTAAACAGATTATTTGTGGCCGCTTTTGAGGCCTTTGAATGAGAGGACAGAGCAAATTGGTCTTGCTCAGCACGTGATATTTTATATTGATTGGCTAAATTCTCTGCTGTAATTCCCATGCTCATATAGGCAGCGGGGTAGCTTTCTATCAGTGCTGGATTTGGCATGGGATTAAATCCTCCCATAGGGATACGAGACATAGATTCGACCCCTGCCGCGACAAACACTTCGCCGGCTCCCATTTGAATATATCCTGCCGCCATTTGGATCGTCGTCATGGAAGATCCACAAAAACGGTTAACAGTTGCTCCTGCTACAGATTGGGGTAACCCAATCAGTTGGGACACAATTTTGGCCAGATTAAAACCTTGTTCAGCTTCTGGAAAAGCACACCCCATGAGGACATCTTCTATATCTTCCACTTTAACACCCGTTTCATCAAGCAGGGCTTTAATAACAATGGCTGCCATATCATCGGGACGTATCTTGGCAAGGTCTCCTTTATTAGCAAAATGCATTGGGGATCGTTTAAAACCACAAAGAACAACAGGAACAGAAAGTGTAGACATAAGGGAAGACTCCATAAATAATTTAAATTGTCGAAAGACAGTGTAATATTAAATCTACGATGGGTCTATCCCCTTCACTGATCTCCTTCTGAATTTATTCTTTGACATCAGCGCAAAAATCGGGCAATTGATGTACTTTAAAAATACAATTATATTTTAGGAGTTACAATTATGGCAAAAACAGCCTCAAAAACTACAGTTGAAACGACAGAAGATTCTCGTGGATTAAAAAGAATTTGTCTTTCCTGTAGCACACGCTTTTATGATTTGAACCAACGCCCTATTATATGTCCAAACTGTAGCGTTGCCTATACAGGGAACGCTAACCCTAAGGCTCGGAAAGAAAAAGTCAAAGAAGAAGTTAAAGCTGTCAATACGGTACTGGATACAGATAACGATGAAGATGATGATGAAGACGATACAGTCGTAAGCTTGAATGATCTTGATGATGAAGATGAAACATCCGATGATGATACAGATCCAGATCTTGAAGTTCTTAAAGAAATGGGCGCAGATATAGAAGATGATGATCTTGATGATGACGAAGATGACATTGATGTCACACTTGAAGAGGACGACAAATAAGTCTCTCTTTTTTAGAAATTAGAATAAATATTAGAGGCGTCCTTTTAGATATTGGACGCCTTTTTTGATGAATATACCATGCTCATTAAATGAGTTGATCATCAAGTTCTTCTAGCGTTCGTATAACACCATATAAACATGATAATCAGTTCCACATTTTACACAGGCACGTAGCGCCGGCATGATACTAAATGTTGTCGTATCAAGCGTATTTGGGGTCGCATTAAAGGTACCATTAAATCGATCCACATCGGCCACTTTAAAACAAGTGCCTGTATCTTCAGGATAGGTTCCAGAAATATCAAACCCCATATGTTGATTAAAAGTATCGCAAAAAGCTTTTGTTACATCAGGTAACACTGCAATCAAATCTGCACTTGATGACCCTACTTGAGGCATTGCAGATTCCCCATAAAACTCCCATAAGGAGGATGATGAAATATTTGCATTCGGAACACGATATTCTGCTTTTCCTCCAGTATAGGCGAAAACTTGTGTAGTTAACGGATCAACAGCTTCATCCCCATATTCAGAGGGGGCATTGGCATGAGCAAAACTGATATCTGCTTCACTGATTCCTGTATCTAATACAGTTTCAAGTCCCTGCCTTAGCTCCGATCCGTATTGCTCAACTTCTGTTGAGTAAATCAAAAGTTTTTCACGATCAATATTATGCCCTCCGCCATCACCTCGCATCATCGCAAAGGACAAAGCTGCCAAAAGAGCTACAG
>JAJFGT010000266.1 GCA_021776015.1 Alphaproteobacteria bacterium | reverse complement strand
TCCAATTGACACTCAAAGAGTTCTGCCTCTGAGGGTGGAAGAGAAAAAACAGTTTTACTGTTATTTGTTAAACGAAATCCTATATGAGGATAAGATAATGCCAAACGTGTAATGACATCTTTGACCGCGCTATATTCAGATTGATCACTTTTCAAGAACTTAAGACGGGCAGGAGTTGCAAAGAATAGATCTTTAATGGTTACAGTTGTTCCCTCTGGATGAGAGGTTGGGGAAGGATCTGACTTTTTCCCTCCTTCAATTGTAATTTCCCATGCATCACTGCTGTTTTTAGTCTGTGTTGAGAGGTTCATCCGACTGACAGCCCCGATAGAAGGGAGAGCTTCCCCTCGAAATCCTAGGCTATTAATGGCCAAAAGGTCATCATTAGGAAGTTTTGATGTCGCATGTCGATCAAGGCAGGATATAAGATCATCTCGTTCCATACCTTTTCCATTGTCACGGACAGAAATAAGACTTTTTCCGCCTTCTCGGATATCAATATCAATACGGGTTGCTCCCGCATCAATTGAGTTCTCTACAAGCTCTTTGACGGCTGCTGCAGGACGTTCAATGACTTCTCCTGCCGCAATTTGGTTAATGAGGTTCTCTGGTAAATGTCTAATATGCATGTGGACATACTATCCAAAATCATGGATTAAGATCAATGCTCTTTGTATCCTTGTCCACCACTCTCTTGAGGTAAGGATGAAAGTAAAGATTTTCTGAAAGCGCGTTTTATTGGAGGAGTATATATGCTATGAGGGATACCATGATAAAGGATAGCACCACAAAATATAAACTTGATTATCAACCTAATAAAGACATTCCCCTTAATGTTTTGAGTTATATTTTTATGATTATTCAGCGGACACCGCTCCTATGGACGTGTTTGCTTAGTTCAGATTTTATTCATATCCTTCGTTATCCTCTTGCTTTTTATCTGATGGGGTTAACTATTGATCTTTTGACACAACAATCAACAACAGAGTTTGTACCAGACAATGTGTGGTTGTATGTTGGTTTGATTTTCTTAGTGCTGTTTGTGGGGGAAATAAGTCACCTTATCTCACATTATTTCACATTTGATTTACTGAGGCAGGCACGTGCAGAACTTAGAAGTGACCTTATGGCATATACATTAGATCATTCTATACTGTATTTTCAGGATCTTTTTGCAGGATCGCTTGCACGAAAAATGTCAGAAGGGTTAGAAAAAGTTCGTGATCTGAATGAGAGTATTCGGTGGGGAATTTTTACACCTATTCTTGGGATGATAAGTTCTGGAATTCTATTATTTTATGTATCTTGGATATATGGATTATGTGTTTTTATTTTTCTAATTATAATTTTGTTCCCCGTTTTCTTAAAACTTAAAAAAATCCGAAAAAAATCCCAGATATTTGCTGATGCGCGTTCGAAGGTATCAGGGCAGATCGTTGATACACTGACTAATATTGTTGCTGTTAAATCATTTGCCAATGAAAACCTGGAATTGTCAGAGCATAAGACGATCTCAGAAGCAGAGATGGAAGCCTCTCATAAATTGATTAGAGTTTTTCTATCATTAGATAATTATCGTCGTATAACGCTTGTTATTTTTGGAAGTGGTATGATGGTTGCCTGTGTTCTCGGATGGCAGCATAAGATACTTACAGTCGGTGAAATGGCAACGATTATGGGGATCACTTTTAACTTTACCTCGTTGGCTTGGGCATTGAGCTTTGGAATTATTAATACATCGGAGTCTCTAGGGTCTCTGAATGATACATTGGAAACACTTATCAAACCGCATGGTATAGAAGATAAAAAACCAGCTAAAAGTCTCTTAATATCAGAGGGAGAGATTACTTTTAAAAATGTATCTTTTGAATATGAAGGAACCCCTGTTTTTAAAAATCTTCATGTTGAAATCAAACCAAAACAAAGAATAGGATTGATGGGCCCATCAGGGATGGGAAAAAGCACTTTTGTGAATTTAATAGAGCGATTCTTTGATATTCAAGAGGGAGAGATATTTATAGATATGCAGAATATTGCCGATGTAACACGGCATTCTTTGAGATCACAAATTGCCATGATTCCACAAGATACAGCGCTTTTTCATCGTAGCATCATGGATAATATTCGCTATGGAAGATTAGATTCCACAGATGAAGACATTATGGAGGCATCAAAAAAAGCCCATGCTCATGAATTTATCAAAAATTTACCACAGGGTTATAAAACTCTTGTAGGAGAACGAGGTGTAAAATTATCAGGAGGAGAGCGACAAAGAATTGCTATTGCGCGGGCTATTTTAAAAGATGCCCCCATTCTGATTTTGGATGAGGCAACATCGGCACTGGATAGTGAAAGCGAAGAACTTATTCAGGAGAGTTTAAAGGACCTTATGAAAGATAAAACAGTCATCGCCATTGCACATAGGCTTTCAACAATAAACTCTCTCGATCGTCTTTTGGTTATGGATCAAGGTAAAATTGTTGAAGACGGATCTCATGCAGAACTTCTCAAAAAAGGAGGGGTTTACTCTCGAATGTGGACAATGCAATCAGGAGGCTTTTTAGCATAAGATCTTCTATGTTAGTGAAGACCTAATGGAATGCTCTTTGTGCTTATATCCCAATCTGTGTGGCTCATTGTGTCTTGGTAGCCGTTAATACAGGCTTCAATTTTTTGGTCTTTTATCTCGTTAAAATCTGTAGATAATTTTCTTGAGGAAGATATGTTATTCGTGGCGTCTACAAATAAAGTTGCTTCTCGGTTGCAGGCCTGTTCTATGATGTTCCTGAGAAGCGTTGCTCTATCTTCTGTTGTTACAGAATCATTTTGAGCTGCATTTTTATGAGTCTCTGAAAATTTTGATATTACTGCTATATCCTTGTATACGGTGTGGAAGGCGAGCCAAGATCCAAAAAATAAACCAAAAGAGAGGCCTCCTGTAATTTGTAGTGCTCGAGCAACTTTTTCATTACTTTTTAATTGGGTCGGTTCTGCTTTTCGTATATTTTCCTGTCGGATCATCTGTTTTTCCTTTTCATATGTATTTAGCGGAAAGTATACATATTTATATAAAAGTCAATTCATGATTTTTAAAATGCTACAGTTTTTTTTGGTTCCATTTGTAAGCGGCTGACAAGGTCACTGACATGTTTAATGGGTGTGGCGCCTTCTGGCGTCCCTTTTTTCTTAGAGGTAGGATTCATAGGGCAGATCGCTTCTTTAAAACCAAGCTTTTGAGCTTCTTTCAAGCGGAGATCCATTTGTACAGTTGGACGGATTTCTCCTGCTAAACCAACCTCTCCAAAAAAGACAGTATCGGATGGAATAACATATCCTGTTAAGGCACTGACAAGGGCGGCGACAACTGCCAAATCGGCGCCGGGTTCTTGAACACGGAGACCGCCTGCAATATTCAAGTAAACATCACTGCTCGAAAACATCATGCCACATCTTGCTTCTAATACAGCCAAGATCATGGCAAGGCGCCCCATGTCCCATCCCACAACGGCTCGACGAGGTGTGGCGAAAGAGGTGGTTGCGACCAAAGCCTGTACTTCAACTAAAACGGGGCGTGTTCCTTCAATAGCAGCGAGAACAGCACTTCCTGGGATGTCTTCTTGACGTTGTGCAAGAAAAATTTCGGAAGGATTTGGGACTTCAACCAAACCTGCCTCTCCCATTTCAAAGACACCAATTTCGTCGGTGGGGCCAAAACGGTTTTTAACAGCTCTTAAAATACGAAAAGGATGTCCTCTTTCTCCTTCAAAATAAAGGACGGTATCAACCATATGTTCTAAAACACGAGGACCTGCCAATTGCCCTTCTTTGGTGACATGTCCCACCAGTAAAACACAAATCCCTCTTTTTTTCCCGATTCGAATAAGTTCCTGTGCTGATGTTCTTACTTGTGTAACCGTTCCGGGGGCGCTTTCAATGTGATCGACATACATTGTTTGAATAGAATCAATAATGACTAAATCCAAATCTTCGCTTTCCATTGAGGCAATAATATTGCGTACATTTCCTGTTGAGGCAAGATGGACAGGGGCATCAGAAAGTCCCAATCGTTCTGCTCTCATCCGGATTTGGTCTTCGGATTCTTCGCCAGAGATATAGGCACAGTTTAGATTGTTTTTAGCAAGGTTGCAGACTGCCTGTAAGAGAATGGTTGATTTTCCAATTCCTGGATCGCCTCCGATGAGAAGAGCCATTCCATCGACGAGTCCGCCGCCTGTCACACGATCAAGTTCGGCAATGCCTGTTTTGTGACGAGGTCTTATTTCCTTTGTTTTGTTTTGTAAATTAGAAAAAGGAATAGCCCGCCCTTTCATAGAGCCGACACCTTTGGGAGGAGAGCTTTCAACGATTTCCTCAACAATAGAATTCCATGCGTTACAAGATTCGCATTTTCCAATCCATCTGGGTGTAACAGCCGCACAATTTTGACAGATATAATTTGATTTTGATTTCGCCATATTTGCAGTCTAACAAATTCGCTGTAGAGTGTCTTTCTATGAGTTTAAGCTATCAACATATCTATCATGCGGGTAATCCTGCCGATATTCAAAAACATTTGTGGGTATTGGCTGTCATTACATATCTTCAAAAAAAAGATAAACCCCTCTTTTGGTGCGATACTCATGCGGGGCGGGGACTTTATGATTTACACTTAAGTGAAGCTCAGAAAACAAAAGAATTTAAAAGAGGGATTGAACGGATTTATCATCATCCTATCGATCATCCTTTATGGATAAAGTTAAAGTCGATTATTACGAGTTTCAATCCTGATAAGGCATTACAATTTTATCCAGGGTCAGCTCTTTTGGCTGCAACACAGCTTCGATCCAATGATCGTATGGAGTGTTATGACCTTCACCCGCAAGAATTCACCTTTCTTTCAAAGGCAATGAAGCCCTATAGAAATGTAACGGCTCGCCAGATTAAAATGGAGGAAGGGCTTTTGTCTTGTACACCACCCAAAGAAAAACGAGGAGCTGTCTTGATAGATCCTAGTTATGAAATTAAATCTGAATATGAAAGCATTCCAAAAATCGTTCAGAAGAGTCTAAAAAAATGGCCGAATGCTACGTACATGATTTGGTATCCGCTTTTACCTCAAGGGCGCCATGAACTTCTAAAAGCAGAATGTCGTGCGCTGGAACTGGATATTTTGATCGATGAGTGGATTTATGATGATCCTACACAAGAGAGCTTTAGAGGGATGTATGGAACAGGAATGGTTGTTTTGAATGTCCCTTATTCTGTTCCAGAAACAGTGCTCTCTTGTAAAGATATCCTTTCTCCATTGCTAAGAAGCAATGAGAGCAAATTTGTGTCTTAATTTTGATCTTTCATTGCGATTTTATAAGAATCGTCCTAAAGGTATATTATGTCTGAACCACAACAAGAAGTTTATAAAGTCCTCGCGCGTAAATACCGTCCTAAAAACTTTGATGAGTTGATAGGGCAGGATGCTCTTGTGCGAACGCTCAAGAATGCAATTGATTCCCAACGTGTTGCTCATGCTTTTATGTTGACAGGAATTCGGGGCACAGGGAAAACAACAACAGCGCGTATTATTGCTAAAGCTTTGAATTATACAGGGGTAGATGGCACACAAGAGGCAACGACAGGTTCAACAGATGACTGTTCTATTTGTCAAGCGATTACCCTTGATAGGCATCCCGATGTAATTGAAATGGATGCGGCCTCACGGACAGGGGTGGATAATATTCGTGAGATTATTGATGGCGTGCGCTATGCCCCAACAGAGGCACGTTACAAAGTCTATATTATTGATGAAGTTCACATGCTGTCCAAGAATGCTTTTAATGCGCTTTTGAAGACTCTCGAAGAGCCTCCCGAACACGTTAAATTTATCTTTGCGACAACTGAAATCCGAAAAGTTCCGATCACAGTTTTGTCTCGATGTCAGCGATTTGATTTGCGCCGTGTTAGTCTAGAAGATCTTTCTGGGTACTATAAAAATATTTGTGTTAAAGAAAATGTACAAGCCGAAGATGAGGCTTTAAATATTATTGCACGTGCTGCCGATGGTTCTGTCCGTGACGGTTTAAGTCTCCTTGATCAAGCAATGGCTCTAAGCACAATTGATGCTAAAAGCAACATTACAACAGATCTTGTTCGTAATATGCTCGGCCTTAGTGATAAGAGTAAGCTTCTTGACCTGTTTATACATTCTGTGAAGGGAGAGACAAAGGAAGCTCTTGAAATTGCCTCTCATTTCTATGAGAACGGACAAGATCCAACACTTCTTGTGCAAGATCTAACAGATATGTGCCATGTTTTAACAAAGATTAAAGCTGTTCCCAAAGCAAAACGTACCACGGCACCTAATATGAGTGGAGAAGAATACAAGCGTGCTGCTGATTTAGCGCAGACGCTTTCTGTTCCAACTCTTAATAAGGCATGGCAATTACTCCTTAAAGGGATTTCTGAGGTGACAATGGCATCAAATGCTCAGGCTGCTGCTGAAATGCTGATTATTCGTCTTTGTTATGCGGCCAATCTGCCTGATCCTATTGATCTTCTTAAAAATATGGAAGGAATGTCTTCCTCCTCTTCCTCTGTATCTTCTTATACTGAGGGAAGTAATGATCGAAGTAGTGCCCAGACATCTGCAGTTTCTTCTTCCGTAACAAATAAGACTGTTTCTTCATCTGTGAGTGGTGTTACACAAGCTGTACAAACACAAGCCTCACCTACGCAGGAAAAAAATATTGTTGCCAATGCAAATTTAGAAACGCTTGAGGATGTTGTCGCTCTCTTTGAGTCACATGGTGAAATGATCTTAGCGGGGCAGGTGGGACAGTTCGTCCAGTTAATAAATATAAGAATTGGGCATATCGAGTTTCTTCCTATAGAAGGGACCCCTGGAGATCTTGCGGGAAAAATGGCAAAAAGACTCTCTGATTTGACGGGCAAAAGATGGATGGTCACTCTTGGACGAGAGCAAGAGGGACAGAAGATAAAACCAACGCTTCAAGTCCAAATTCAAGCTAGAAAAAAAGCAGAGTACGAACGAATCGTTGCTCATAGCGACACCCAAAATATTCTGATAGTTTTTCCAAAGGCTGAAATCACAAAAATTGAAACACTCGAGACGAAATAAAAGGATAGGACTCTGATGATGAATATGGCGAATTTAATGCAAAAAGCTCAAGACATGCAAAAAAAAATGGAATTTCTTCAAGAGGAACTCGGTAATCTAGAAGTAGAAGGCAAATCAGGTGGCGGGCTTATTTGTGTAACGATGAGTTGTAAAGGGCTTGTAAAATCATTACGAATAGATCCTTCTTTGGTGACGCCTGATGATAAAGAAGTTATGGAAGATCTAATCGTAGCGTCTCTCAATGATGCACGCCAAAAAGCGGATGCAAAAATGGCAGAAGAGACTCAAAAGGCTATGGGCGATATGGGACTTCCTGCGGGAGCATTGAGCGGGTTACCATTTTAAAAAAAGGTAAGCTTTTTTTACGTATCGCTACTAACGACCTTAATTCATTAAGAAAGTTAGAATGATGAATTTTCTCTTATGAAGATACGTCAGGTAGAGGGGTTTTGTGATCTTCTTTATCACCATCCCGTGTTTCATAGAGTTTCCATGTAGGATCTTTGTCTTTAAGATTGCGTCCAAAGACCCATATATCGCAGAGTTCACTCGTTTTGTCAGGGTCTCCTGCTATAATTTTCCCATCTTTATTTCGGATTACAGCCGTTTCTTCGGCTGTGAATTGGAAGGAAATAAAGACCATTTTATCTTGAAGCTTAACTTCTATAATTTCAGATTTCTTAATGGCATGGATCTCTGTCTCAACGGTTTCCCCTGATTTTTCACGTGCTATAAGTGCTTGATCAAACCCCTCATAGACAGATTCAGATAAAAGAGCTTGTAAGATATCACGATCACCATCGGCAAATCCTTCGACAATCATAACAAAAGCATCTTTTGCATTCTCAACAAATTCAGTGGGGTTAAAGTTTTGATCTGCTTTCATAAAACTTTTAAGGCCTTGTTCAGCTTCAGGGTTTTCTATATCTATATTTTCAGGAAGAGGATCATTAAGTTCTACAACTTGACCTGTGATATCAATAACATTTCCTGAGCTACTGTCTGATGAATCTGATGTCTTTGCAAAAGGGTTCGGACGTTGCCTTTCGTCACCATGCCGTGTTCCAATTGTATTTCTAAGCCAGAGTACAAGTACGCCAGCAATTATAATATAAATTAGGAGGTCTGTTGGAATGCCATTCATTGTATCTACCTTATTTCTTGGATCAGGGCTTTGTAATAGGGTCGAATATGACCCATCAAGTTGACTTTTTCAAGGTAAGATTTTAGTAAACAACTTGAAATCATCTGCACTGTGTGTATTTTAAGCTCTATTACATAGAATATAGAGTTAGCATTTAAGAACGGATTAAGAGATATGACGAAGAAAAAAGCACCAGAAACGGATAGCAAGCCAGAAACTCAAGGGCAAGAGTCTCAAACCATGCAAAATTTGCCTTTAAAAATTCATGCTCAATATATTCGGGATATATCTTTTGAAAATCCGAAAGCCCCTAATTCATTAAGAGGCGGATTAGAACCTCCAAAGATTGATATCTCTTCTAATATGGATGTACGTAACTTAGAAGATGAAACGATTAAAGCTCTCTATGAAGTGGCATTCAAAGTATCTGCTGTGGCAAAACGCGAAGAAGAAACAGTCTTTATTGCTGAGGTAGAATATGGTGTTGTCGTTGAATTAAGCGGTGTTCCTGAAGATAAACATCATCCTCTTCTTCTTATTGAAGTCCCTCGTTTAATTTTTCCATTCATAAGGCAAATGCTGTCTGATGTTACTCAAAATGGAGGTTTCCCTCCACTCTTACTAAATCCTATTGATTTTACACAATTGTATCATAAGAATTTTATGCAAAAAAATAAGCCTGAGACTGAATCTCAAGATGCAAAGTCTGCCTGATGAACACAGTTGAATTAAAACAAGAGATTACAGGTTTAATTGAAGCTGCTAATGATCTTTCTTCTTTGGAACAAGTGCGGATTACTGCTCTTGGGAAAAAAGGAAAAATTACAGCTTTGATGAAAACTCTAGGAGGAATGGATCAGGAAACTCGTAAAACAGCAGGACAAGAACTTAATGTTTTAAAAGATGAAATTGTTGCTCAAATTGAAATTCAAGAGCGCATGCTTAAAAAACAAGAGATTGATCAGCGCCTCGAAAATGAAAAAATGGATGTTACCCTATCTCCACGTCCTGAACAGCGTGGAGCTATTCACCCTATTTCACAAACAATGGAAGAACTTATTACTATCTTTGGGGATATGGGGTTTTCATTGGAAGAGGGGCCAGATATTGAAGATGATTATCACAATTTTACAGCGCTTAATTTTCCTCCTGGTCACCCTGCACGAGAAATGCATGACACATTTTATTTGCCTGATGATCCCGATGAGAGAGGTGAAGCTGCTAAAAAAGTTTTAAGAACACATACCTCCTCTGTTCAAATTCGAGCTATGGCTCATCGTAAACCTCCTGTTAAAATTATATGTATGGGGCGAACCTACCGCTCTGACTATGATATTACACACACACCTATGTTTCATCAGTGTGAAGGATTGGTTATTGATAAGAGCACCCATATGGGGCATCTCAAAGGGTGCTTAATGGACTTTGCGCGTCAGTTTTTTGAAATTGATGATCTACCCATCCAATTTCGACCCAGTTTCTTCCCTTTCACAGAACCGAGCGCAGAGATGGATATTGGATGTTCTCGTAAAGGTGGAGGCTTGAAAATAGGGGCAGGAGATAGCTGGCTTGAGATTTTAGGATGTGGCATGGTTCACCCTAATGTAATCAAAAACTTTGGTCTTGATCCCGATGAGTATCAAGGCTTTGCTTTTGGTCTTGGCATTGAGCGGATTGCGATGCTTAAATATGGGATTCCTGATCTACGCACCTTCTTTGAAGGAGATGTCCGCTGGATGGATCATTATGGGTTTGATCCATTAGATCGCCCTAATCGAGTGTATTAGTCTTTCTATAAAAATATATTGCTTTTTCATAATCTGTAATTTATTGTCTCTTTGAATATTCTATCAAAGGGAGAAATTTTATATGTCGTCTGAGCAGTATATAAAGAGTACTGAAGTTCTCTACTTTTTAGATCGTTTAGATCGCTATACGCCCATGACAGCAAAATTTATTTCTATGGGAAAGGATATTACGACACTGTTCACGCAACAAGAGTTGATTCCTGTTATCACGGAAGACTTTGAGCCGTCGGATATAACCCGTGATAGAGGTCTTGAAAGAGCAGGGACCAATAGTCATAATCTTCGTGATTACCAACATGCTGATAATAATCATAGTATATTTTGGAATGATGAATTTGTTCATGCTGTAGGACGTTCCATTACTTTTTGGAATTTAGATGATGATTTAAAAAATCTATTGGGAGAAGCTTTTAATATTAATCCGACTATAGGGCATAGCCTTATTCGATATTATCTATCTGAAATTATAGAGGATGATACTAAATTTATAGAAGCGTTGAGTGAGTATTCAGATTCAAAGCTTATGCACTGGCTTGATGGAAAGCGCAGTGAATTACCTCCTACCCCAGACCCAAATCATTATGAGGAGTCTATCTTTAATGCTTATTATGAGGTGTGTAATAAGATAATATTTGAACCTCTTTCACAAACAACAGAATATAATAAAGAGATACAAGAAATTCTTTTAAAGGAGATTTCAAAAGGTGGAAGTGAGGGGTTTCGCCTCAAAGAAGCTACGATAAGATTCCTGATTAGAGATATCTTTCCTTTGAATGAGAAGGTTGAGGGATATATACAGGATGGTTATAAAACAATAGGACCATCTGATGCACGGAGAGGCGCTGTGTATGTAGGAAATATAAATAATGTTTTGATAAGCCACATAGAGAATAACCCCCTTATAACTCAAGATATTATCGACAATTCTCCTCTGATAACAAATGAGGCAAGAACAGGCCTCTACCCAACTGATATGCGAAATGGAATGTGCTCTGATTTTTTGACTGAGGGGCCTCATGAAAAGCTTCATTTCGAATCAAAGACAGCTTATCCTCAGCTTTCAATGGGAGAGATTATGGTTCGAATGGGATATGATAAAAAGACAGAAGAGCAGGCTGAAATTGACTCCCCAAGCCCTCAAATTTTTGATCTTCTTTGTCGTCAAGTATCAAAAACTTCGTCTCCAAAAGGCACCTTTTCTGTATTTAAGGTGGATTAAATCCTATCCAACACCGAGTTGTTGGAGAGCATTGCCAAGTTTTTCTCGTGTACTCAAAGCTTGCTCTTTACGAAAATGTTGTTCTTTAACAATATCCTGAGGGGCGTTTTCAATAAATTTTTTGTTTTCGAGTTTTTGAGAAATTTTTTGAATGTCGATATCTAGTTTTCCAATTTCTTTCTCAAGGCGTTCTCGTTCTTTATCTAAATCAATGAGCTCTGCAATGGGTAAAATAAGTGTCGTTTCTTCAATGACAGTTTGAAGAGCACCTTTTGGAATATCTTCTACAGACTTTATGCTTTCAAGACGTGCAAGGCGTGAAATAGCCTCTTCATATGCTTTAAAACGTTTGGCTGTTTCCTCGGAGGCACCTTTATATTGAAGAGCAACCTTAGCACCGGCAGGAACATTCATATCAGCACGCACACTTCGTATCTCTGTAATGACCTTGAGAACCCATGAAATATCATCTGTAGAGTCTTGTGCAATTTTAATGTTTGTATAATCAGGCCATGGTGCTGAGATAAGGCGTTGACCTTGTCTCTCTCCTAATGAAGCATAGAGCTCTTCTGTGATATACGGCATAAATGGATTTAAAAGAATGAGCATTTGATCAATAACCCATGCAGCCGTTGCACGTGTTTCTATGGCAACTTCGTTTTCATGGTCAAACGCTGGTTTAATTAACTCTACATACCAGTCACAAAAAGTTCCCCAAGAGAATTGATAGAGACTGAGAGCAGCCTCATTGAGTCGGCACTCTTCTAATGCCATATCAACTGTCGTTTTTGTTTTGATAAGCTCTGAAATGATCCATTGATTTTTTGTATCCTGAACAGAAGAGGGATCAAATCCTTTCACAGGATGACAAGCATTCATTTCACAAAAACGAGAGGCATTCCAAAGCTTGGTTGCAAAGTTACGATAATTTTCAACGATTTTTTCAGAAATTTTTATATCTCGTCCTTGTGTTGTCATTGAAACAAGAGCAAAACGTAAGGCATCTGTTCCATATTTATCAATTAAAACAAGAGGATCAACAACATTCCCCTTGGATTTAGACATTTTCTGTCCTTTTTCGTCTCGAACCAATCCAGAGATATAGACAGTTTCAAAGGGGACTTCTTTCATGAAGTGTAAGCTCATCATCATCATACGAGAGACCCAAAAGGTAATAATATCGAATCCTGTGACGAGAACATTCGTGGGATAATATTTAGCAAGTTCAGGCGTTTTTTCAGGCCATCCAAGGGTTGAAAATGGCCATAAAGCTGCAGAAAACCATGTATCAAGAACATCATCTTCTTGTCGGAGAGGAACGTCTTGACCATGTTGTTCTTTAGCTTGCTCTTTAGCTTGTTCTTCGTTTTCGGCAACATATATTTCATTATTTGGCCCATACCATGCAGGGATACGGTGTCCCCACCAGAGCTGACGAGAGATACACCATGGAACTGTATTTTCAAGCCACCTAAAATATGTATTTTCCCATTGTTGTGGAATAAATTTTGTTCTTCCATCTTTTACGGCTTGAATGGCAGGTCCTGCCAGTGTTTTTGCATCAACGTACCATTGCTCTGTTAAGAAGGGTT
The DNA here is from genome assembly GCA_021776015.1 of Alphaproteobacteria bacterium. Lineage (GTDB taxonomy): Bacteria > Pseudomonadota > Alphaproteobacteria > Micavibrionales > Micavibrionaceae > UBA1850. The sequence goes on along the minus strand of JAJFGT010000266.1, from coordinate 796 downwards.
CAATGACGGTTGATTTACTTTTTTCGTCATAGGGAACGGAGTGCTTAATATCTTCAACTTCTCTTAGAAGCTCGAGTTCTTCAAGTTCAGCTAGTATTTTTTTCCGTGCTACAAAACGGTCTAGCCCCTGATAATGCTCTGGGGTATTCTCATTCATTTCCGCACGTTCATTAAGAACACTGATGACAGATAGATTGTGGCGTTGTCCAACCTCAAAGTCATTAAAATCATGGGCAGGTGTAATTTTAACAGCCCCTGTTCCTTTTTCTGGATCTGAATACTCATCTGCAACAATAAGAATAGGTCTATTTACAATTGGTACAACGGCATATTTACCGATGAGATCTTTATAGCGTTCATCTTCAGGGTGAACGGCAATGGCTGTATCTCCTAAAAGTGTTTCTGGTCGAGTTGTTCCAACTGTAATATAAAGTTCCTGCTCTCCTTCAAGGGGGTAATCAATATACCACATGTGCCCCTTGACTTCTTTTTGTTCAACTTCAATATCGGATAAGACTGTTTGTGTTTTCGGGTCCCAATTCACAAGACGATTAGCACGATAAATCAGACCTTCTTTGTAGAGCTGAATAAATGTTTTTTGAACAGCTTTTGAAAGCCCTTCATCCATTGTAAATCGTTCTCGTTCCCAATCGGGTGTTGTCCCTAAGCGCTTAAGCTGTCCAACGATATTATCTTTGCAGGTCGCTTTCCAACCCCATGCTCGTTCCATAAAACCTTCGCGCCCTAATTTTTGACGTGTTGTGCCCTCTTCTGCGAGTTGACGATCTAAAACCAT
>JAJFGT010000265.1 GCA_021776015.1 Alphaproteobacteria bacterium | reverse complement strand
AATACTCTATGTTACAGGGACTTACACTCTTTGCAGAGCTTACACCAAAGGTCTTTCCTTTTATTAAACACCGCGAAGGAAGAATGATCGCAGATCAACTTGCAACCGCTGTCAAACATACGGTTGCAGGTCTTTTTGGCGGGGCATCAGCAAATGATACAGATAAAGAGACAGCAGCTCAAGAGACAGCAACACATCTTAAAGATTATATGTTTAACCCTGAGAATCTTGAAGCTGTTTTCAAAGAAATTCTTGGGGAGACTCGACTGAGTGACTGTCTTGGATCCGTCTATATATCCGCCTATAACCCTATCTCAACAGAAATTGAATTTTTTATATGTCAAAAAGATGATTTATCGGGCTCTCCCTCGAAATCAAATCTCTATGTCAGCCACGGAGATCCTTACCTCTGGGAAGTTTCCATGGCAACAACAGCAAATAGCTTTGGTTTTCCTACATATACAATGGCTCATACAAACACACCGTATTTTGATAGTGCTTTATTTCATGCCCCCACGGCCCATCATATTATAAGCAAGGATTACCCTGAAATTCCCATACATCTCGTCGAACTTCATACAGAATCAAGAAAGGATGAGACTAAATCAAGACGCCAATGGAAAGAATGGATACTAAATGCCTTTTTTGCCTCCGTACAGTGTGCGCAACCAACTCTTGCGATTAATCAAATAGAAAAAGACAGACTGATAAACGAATTTAACGAACATGGAATTTTTGGATCACTCTTCAGTGGAAAATTAGCTCACGTACGAACCCTTATAGAGAGCATAAAATCTCATGCATTAGGGAGTACATTTGACCCTAAAAATGTGACAAGAATTTCTCCCCGCCCTCGTCAAAAAGGTGAAAAATCGGATGAACTCCCTGGATGGGATATTTTGGATGCTTCTCCAAATATGATGCAAAAACAACTCAAATATGCTGCTCGTACAGTCACTCATGAAGATTCCCAGATTCAAGAGCTGGCACAAAAAACCATGAAAAACCTTCTTCTTCGCCAAGAGATATCCACAGCAGAATACGGACAATTCTTATCTAATCTTCCAAACAAAAATATAGAAAAATCAGTTGTTACTCAGCATCTTTTAAATCTCGCAGAACAGCAAAATGCGAAGATCCAATTAGAAGCAGCAAATCAAAGCACTGATAAAAAACAAGCTGCAAACGTACCATCAGGAATCCAATGACTTTTATCACTACAGATAGAATTAAAACATAAATATAATAGTTACGCCCTCTTGGTTTCTTGTTTCTATCATGCTTATATATCAGCATGAAAAAGACAGACGATAAAATACCTCAAAAAACACCCCTTACTGATTCTCACATTGCCCTAAAGGCTAAAATGGGGGAATTTGCAGGCTACACTATGCCTCTCAGCTATGAATTAGGGGTCAAAGCAGAACATCTTTGGACACGTGAACGTGCGGGTGTCTTTGACGTTTCTCATATGGGACAGGTTCTTATTGAAGGCGAGCGTGCCCTAACATTTTTGGAACAGATCACGCCCAGTTCATTCGAAAAAATACATCCGAATAGAGCAAAATATACCCTCCTGACCAATGAACAAGGTGGCATTATTGACGATCTCATCATAACAAAAATCTCAGAAACACAATTTTTTGCGGTTATTAATGCGGGATGTAAAAATAAAGATCTTCATTGGATAGAATCTCAATGTCCTGAAAATGTTGAAATTACACATCTCGAAGATAGAGGACTCATTGCGTTACAAGGCCCTTGTGCTGAAAAAGTTTTAACAGAGACACTCTCCCTTGATCTTCTCGCTCTCAAATACATGCAAATGGTCAAAATTGATGATCTGTTTATTTCTCGCTTAGGATATACAGGAGAGGATGGCTTTGAAATTAGTCTTCCTTCTGAACATACACTTGCTTTATGGGAGAGACTTTTAGACCATGAAGATGTGAAACCTATTGGACTTGCCGCACGTGATTCTTTGCGTTTAGAAATGGGATATCCACTCTATGGGCATGAGCTTAATGCCACGACGACACCTGTCGAAGCAGATTTAACATGGGTAATGGGGAAGAAAACAAATACAAATTTCATTGGATCAAGCACTATTTTCCAACAAATAGAACATGGGACATCTACACGACGCATTGGTTTTAAATTAACGGGAAAAGGGGTTGCTCGGGAAGGCGCAGAGATTCGTAATACAAACGACCAGCCCATTGGAAGCGTCACAAGCGGAGGATTTTCTCCAAGTTTAGAATGCTCCATTGGAATGGGATACATCGACCCCACCTATGCCGATACAGGAACAGAGATTCTTATCAATGTTAGGGGGCGGAATATAGAAGCTGTAACCGTTGATATGCCCTTCGTAGAATCTCATACAAAAACAAGCAAAAAATAAATTAAAAAAGAGATATTATCTTTTTAAACAATCTTAATTTCCCCTTTAATAAGCTGGAGAGCTGTCTCACCAGACATCAAGGATAATGCTGTTTTTCCAAAGATATTGTTACGCCACCCTTTAAGGGCTGGAATATTTGCCTCTACACCATATTGAGATAAACACTCTAAATCCTCAGAAGATGCTATCAAACGAGGGGCAACATCATGCTCTGCTGCACAAATTTTTAAAACCATTTTGAGCATCTCATAAGCCCCCTGATATTGGCGAGGCAAAGACATTTTTTTCTCTAAGACAGGGCACTCTTTTTCTGGAACTTGCTTTCCTTTTTTAACAGCATCCAAAATAGCACGGCCTAAATCTTTGTTCTCACATCCCTTAGGGAAATTACGAATGCGCGTAAGGTCTTGAGGAGCCTGTGGTGGATTATAAGATAAATCAATCAGGGTTTCATCACGTAAAATATGAACACGAGGGACATCTTTATTTTTAGCCTTATGTTCACGCCATGCTGCAATTTCTTTTAAAATTGCCATTTGCCGAGATTTAGGAGATTTAATCTTTAAACGCTTCCATGCTTCATCAGGCTTAACTTCATACAAAGCAGGGTTGAGAAGAGCTTCCGTTTCCTCAATAACCCAATGAGTACGGGCTCTTTGATTTAATATCTCAACAAGTTTTTCATAGGCATCCACCAAATAAATAACATCATTCATGGCATAACGCATTTGCTTATCGCTTAAAGGGCGTCTTGACCAATCCGTAAATTGTTGTCCTTTATCAGCAACAAGATCTGTGGTTTGTGTTACCAACGCATCAAAACCAATTTGATCTCCAAATCCACACACCATAGCTGCAATCTGTGTGTCAAAGAGAGGCTTTGGAAGTATTTTAAAAAGGGTATAAAAAATTTCTAAATCTTGGCGAGGGGCATGAAAAACCTTCAGAATTTGATCATTTTCAAACAACTCTTGTAATGGAGACAGATCGATATCACCTTCAACAACATCAATCAAAGCTCCATTTTTATCGGGGCAAGACACTTGAATTAAGCAAAGCTTGGCATAGTACGTTCTTTCTCGTAAAAACTCTGTATCAACGGTGATATAGGGCGCATTTTCAAGCGATTGACAAAATTCTTTTAAAGAGGCTGTATTTGTAATAATTTTCATACGTTTATTCTTTGTTTTTTTTATAATATAACGGTATAACACTTAGAGAGACAGAACAATAAACAATATAAGTGAAAGACATACACATGCATGAATACCGTACACATCATTGTGGAGAATTAAGAGACTTACATACAGGCGAAAC
>JAJFGT010000264.1 GCA_021776015.1 Alphaproteobacteria bacterium | reverse complement strand
ATCACGTTCTAGCATAAAAACCTTCTTTTTATTTTTATTAAATGTATCAATATTGGTACATTTGTATAATATAAGATTTATATTGTCAAGAAAAAAAATTATTATAGAAGATGTCATGGATCATATTAAAATTGCTCAATGGGCACAAATTCACTCTCTCTACTTGCCACTTTATGTGGCGATGGAAGAGGGGTTTTTCTATCAAAACGATATTGACGTGGAACTTATTCCGACAGGGAATGATGATTACGTTTTTGACTATGTAGCAGATGGTCGCGCAGATTTTGGAGTTAGTGACCCTGTCTTTTGTGCCATGGAAAAATATAAAGATATTCAAGGAAAAGTCCTTGCAACTCTTGTGAATCGTATTGGATTTTGGGGTATCACACATAATCCCGTTATAAAGCCTATCCATGATCTTCGTGATTTGGTTGGTCTTCGAGTTGGATGTTTTCCAAAACCTTCAACGAACCATGCCCTTATTACCTCTCTGAAAGAGCAAAATAAAAGGCTTTTAAATTCAATGGAAATTATCGAAGCCCCCATTGGTAACCAATTGGATTTATTAGCAAATGGTCAGGCAGACATTGTTCTTGATATTGAACCATTCATATCACTTGCTGAGAGCAAAGGCTATCACATTGTCTATTCATACGCATCTGTACATGGCTCCTATTGCTTTACTGGTTTTTATACTAGGCAACGCATTTTAGATGAAAAAAAAGATGTTGCTCATCGTGCGGTCAAAGCACTCTGCCAAGCCTTAAAAGCCATTCAAAAAGATCCAAATATCGCACTAAAAACATCTATCAAACTTTTTCCTGATTATAGTAAAAATGTGTTGGAAAAATCAGTGGCACGACTCAAGCGCGAAAAAGTTTGGAAAAGCACAGCCCAAACAGAGAGAGCCTCATGGCGTGCAGCTATTAAAACGCGTCAACAGATTGGAGATAAATTCATAAAGGATATCTACGCACCCATCGATAATAGCTTTATAATTTGATTGATCTTACAAAATATACTTCAATGACAATAAACATTATAGAAAGAAATCTGTCTATTCTCTCTAGACATCTATTTTCTAACGCTTTACTCTAAATGCTTAGGATTTGGATGAATGAAAAATATGGATATCACATATAATAAATACCAACAGGGAAATGTTATGTTCCTTATTTTGGTCGCTGTTGTTCTCTTTGCTGCTCTTTCTTATGTGGTTACACAATCCGTACGAGGGGGTAGTAATGCAAATAATGAAAAGACCCTAGTTACATCTGCAGAATTGGTACAGATGGTGTCTGGTATTCGGACAGCATTTGATCGCATGCATTTTAAGAAAGGAATTACTGCAGCAGATATTGTATTATGTGATGGAGACGTGAAAGCCTGTGATACGTTAGGTGACATTGCAGATCTTTGTTCATCAGGTCCTGATTGCCTTTTTTCTACTGATGGAGGAGGACTTATTTCTTTTAATATTCCCAATGGATATGGTTTTTATATATATGATGAAAGAGATAATCTAAGAATTACAAATATTGGAACGGCAGCATCAGATATTGCTCTTATTATTACAAATGACTTTGTATCACCTGCAATGTCGTATGAGATGTGTGATGCCATTAATAATGGATTTGGACTCCCGACAGAAGAAGAGTTAACAACCGATTGGATTATGGCAGACGGTTTAACAGTTGCGGGGAAATTTGATTTTTGTGTAGATACCAATAGCGGGCCCAATACGAATTATAGATATTACGCCGTACTAACAGGTTTTTAATACTTGAAGCTTTAAAACTTAGACCACAACACTTTTGATAAGCTTTTCCCAGTTATCAATAACTCATTCTATCCATGTGTAACACACCTTATTGCCCCTGCTGTTGCCAAGCCAAAGCTTTTATATTCTTAATAGGAAATAAAATCTTCATATATTTTTTAACATCTGTCCCAATTGAATACATTTTTGTTTAATTAAATCAGGTGAAATGTCCATTTTTCCTAGAACATGATTGAGCTTTTCAATGTCCATAAAAAACTGCCCTTTGATCATAGTAGGATCGAGGCTCTCTAACGACCCCGTGCCATACCCTTCTATAAGCCCTTGAGCAATCTCAGCACATGGAATACTTATACCACTTCCGACATTGTAAACTCCACTTGGGTTTTTATCTACAATCTGTATAAGACGATCACAAAAATTCTCAACAGGCATAAAGTCCTTTTGAGTCTCTGGTGACATATTAAATATAATTTTGTTTTGTTCTTTCAGGGCAGTCAACGCATGCCCTAAAAAAGTAGATCGCCCATATTCAAACCCAAAAATATTTGAGCATCGCAAAATAGACAAACGAGACGGATCAAGCTTATCTGTTAATTTCTGTTCGATTGTCCATTTTGCTTGCCCATAGTAATGCGTTGGATTGGGAATACTCTCTTCGTGTAGATTTTCTGTATCACCATAAACAGTCCGTGAACTCATCATAATAGTATGGATATGGGGGCGATCTTTAATTTTGTCCGCAAGCTGGTTATCTATATCTTCTTCTGCTTGATAGGGCTCCTGAAAAAGCTTTGGAGAAAAAGCGCAATTAATAGTTACCCCCGCCTGATCTAGCCACTCATCTGTTTGTAATGCCTCTTTATGAGATAAAAAAATCCAGTCTTCAGATTTCATATTCATCACCCTATCCTTCAAATGACGGGCGATGAAACTATTTTGACCTATAACAACAACTGACATCCAGTATCATTTCATCTTTTTGGGGGGATGAATAATCCCACCCCTATTTTCATTATAACGATCAAAATGCTTAAAATACCATTGAGCCATAACAGCTAATTGATCTTCTAATAAAATTTCAGGCTTCCAACCAAGTGCTGTAATCTTATCCCAGTTAATCGCATAGCGTCCATCATTAAAAGGACGGTCTTCTATATAAGTAATATAGTCTTTACTTTGTAACCCAAAGAGACCACACAGCATTTCAGCAATTTGAATATTTTTAAATTCTTGTGTTGTTCCGATATTATAGCATTCACCAATAACTCCTTTTTCAACCAGTATATTTAAAGCATTTGTAAAGTCTCTAACAGCTAAAAAATGGCGCTTGTTCTGACCTGTTCCATGAAGAGTTACTTTTTGATCTTGCATCAACATCAACATAAATTTAGGAATTATTTTTTCTGGGAATTGGCGCGTTCCAAACATATTATTAGCACGGATCATGACAACAGGAAGTTTAAACGATTGAATATAACCATTAATAATCATTTCTGCTGCAGCCTTTGATGCAGAGTACGGATTGGTAGGATTCAATAAGGCATCTTCAGAAACCGCACCCTCTAAAATTTCTCCATATACTTCATCTGTACTTACATGAATAATTTTTGGAGTATTTAGTTGTCGGCAGACTTCCATCAAACAGTGTGTTCCAACGACATTAGTTCTTGAAAACTCCAAGGAATTTCCAAATGAATTATCTACATGGCTCTCAGCTGCAGCATGAATTAAAAGATCCGCACCTTGCAAAGCACGCTGGCATGTATGGGCATCACATATGTCTCCAACAATTAATTCAAAATTTTTATGTTCAATATGATGACGAATATTTCGAATATCTGCGGCATAGGTCATTTTATCTAAAACAACAATTTTTGCATCTGGATAAGACTCTGCAAATTCATCAACAATATGTGAGCCTATAAATCCTGCGCCCCCCGTAATAACTATTTTTTTCATAAAAATCTTTCTTCTATTTTTTAGATATACGCTTAAATAAATTTTCCCACATCGTAAATATTTTATCAGGTCTGTACTGTTTCATACTCTCAAGAGAGCTTGCCCCCATTTTTATACGCAGATCATCGTCACGCATCAAGTCTCTTAAAGACTCTTTCAGCGATTTTATATTTTCATTTCCTTCTGCCAGAAGCCCTGTCTTTTTATGATCAATAAGATCTGAAACACCTGCACAATTTTGAAATCCTATACAAGGTAAGCTATATGACATGGCTTCTGCTAATGTATTTGGAAATCCCTCCCATCGAGATGGTAAACAAAAAAGGTTTGCCTGCTCATAGTAAGAGAATGGATCTTTTATATATCCAGCCAGTGTGATTTTATGGGATAATTTAAGAGAGTCAATTTTAGATTGAAGGGCTTCCTTCTCATCACCATCTCCTACGATTACAAGAGTCCAATCAGGAC
>JAJFGT010000263.1 GCA_021776015.1 Alphaproteobacteria bacterium | reverse complement strand
GCAGATTCAAAGAGTTTTTTAAGATCTCCCACCCCAAATACTGGAAGATAATGTGCCTTTCTCAAGCATTTTTGAAGAGGTGCGCCTTGAGCAATGAGGTGATCTTGCCCAATGACCTCCTCAAGAGTTTTGGGCCGCCATCGGTCTGCCAAAGGGCGTTGTAGAGGGGGGCTATATACTTTCTGTATCAAATAAACTTGAAGTCATACATATAAACGTAGAGGAGTAGGGAATAGAACACAATATTTAAATGATTGACACAAATCAAACTTGACATAGCCACACTTTTCTGTAAAAGGGCAGTAGTCATAAAAAATAAATATAAAGGCGTGTGTTATGAGCGACTCTCCAGTAAATGCAATTAAAAAATCTGAAACTGATTCAGATCATCCCCCTCTCTTTGAAATACCAGAAGATTTATCAGATATAGAAACTGAATATTTTGAAAACCTAAATTTAATTCTTGGGTCGATGGATAAAGACACGTTTCAAAAAAGATTTCTCAATATAGAAGATGCTATTCTAGATGGATACCTCTCTCGGGTGGCACTGGAGACTCACTCTGGAGTTTCTCGTACGAATGCTGATGGTTTAACTGATACTATCGATACTCTTATTGATGAGCTCAAAACAGATTTTGGATATGTAGATCACACTGTTTTTCCGAGTGCGGGTCTCACGCGTGATCTTGCTAGCATTTATAGAACTCTTTGTTTTGATGAAGATGAGTTAACAGAGCCAAGAGATTTGGTTGATTTAAATAATCCTTTACATGCAATCGTAGGTTTTTCTAAAGGCTCATATGAGGATAGGGTTGTTGCTAATGAAGTTCCTATAGCTTCTGTTGTAATAGAGGATAATCGCAAATATATGGAGGGAGGAGATCCGGATGGACAGAATCTTTTACCAAAAAATTTAAAATTATCGGAGCTTCCTACACATTATCGTTATCTTCAAATTTCTTCTAAACCTAATGAATTTGGAAAGCCACAGGCTGAAATTGTTAAAGAAAAAAGTCAAAGGAAAGCTCAAATAGCCATCCCCTCAATTGCTGATTTTGTATTTATGACATTGCATACATTATCTTTGGGGGCTTTAAATAAAGATTATGACAATGATGCTCTCTCTGATTCTGATTCCTCTCTTTATGAAGAAATTGATGGACTTTCTACTATAAATTTAGGGCTCGCTAAATGTATGGTAACCCCTTCTTATATAAATAAATTTTTTGAACGAGACCCTGTGGATTTGAATGGTTCTCACACCCCTATTAAAGAGCTTAAAGAGGTGCTGCCAGAAGTAAAGCCATATCAACTTCCAGACCATAGCTCTGCAACACGTATTTTAAAGAAATACAATGAGAAAAGGGAGATGCATGATTTCCCTTTAATCAAAGCACAAAATACTTTTATCGCAGACGAGATTAAAAGAATTGAAGTTGCCGTTAATCCTGAAGATGAAAGACATGTTGAAATTGTTAATCTTTTGATGACAGGAAAGTTTGGAAAATCTTTGGAAGTGATGGGAGGTGCTGATATTGGAAATTGGAAGGATGGATTTTCTAGAGAGCAAGCAGTTCTTCGTAAAAAAATCCAAGATTTAGTTTCCCCCTCATTATCTGGTAACTTTATTCAGACCGCTGATCCGTTACTTATGGAGCTTTTAAATTCTCCACTTGTTTCAATAGCTCTTGAGGGAGGTGTTGAGGATATAGAAAAAATTCATACAGCCATTACATCCGATAAGGTCAGAGTAGATGAGGACACATTTTCACGTGTTAGACGGGAAATGACGAAGCTCCTCTCCAAGGCGATGCCCTTAAAACAAAATATTGCTTAATAAAAACATATAATAGAGAGAAATGTTATGAGGTCTGAACCTTCTTTAATGAATGAATATCCATTTGAAATATCATCAAATTTATCCAAATTAGAGCAAGAATATTTTCTAAATTTAAATGCTATGCTAAATATTCTTAATATTAATAAAGCTAAGTTTGAAAAAAAAATCTCCTTTGCTGAAGTTGAAATCTGGCAAACATTTATTCATAAAACAACATCAAAATATGGACGTATAACTAGAAGAGGGTTGTTTGAAGAGGATAGGATTGAGACCATCCTAGATGATATTGAGCATGATTTTAATATCATGGAACGAAATTTTTTTCCTGATGTAGGTTTAAGTCGTCACCCTAAAAAAGTTTTCATAGATTTGGCTATTGTAGATGAAGTCCAAGCATCGAAAAAATCATTGAAAGCGTCCGTTCGTCAGAGGTTAACACTTGCCATTATTGACAGGATTAAATCTCTTGGAGGAGACAATGCTACTTCCTCTCACACTCAAAACGTTGATATATTGCCTATAATCTCTGAGATTGTATTGCATAATCGAAAATATATAGGAGGAAATTTTGATCTAATTGAGAAAGGAAACCCTAACAGGGCAATAGATATAAGCCAACTCTCTCAAGGAAATTCTAAATTATCAGACCTTCCTTCTACACATGCTTATCTTCAGCGATCTAAATTAGTTAAAGGGGAAAGAGCTGAGCCTGAAATTGTGCCTACATTAGCAAGGAGCAATCTAAGGAATCAGATGGGAATTCCTTCAGTGGCTGACAGTTTTTTTCAATCTATAAATATTGCAATAAGAGCCTGCATTCGTATCCATATAAGTAGAACTGATAAGGAGTCTTTGAATGCCCTTTATATGGCTAATTTAAAATTAGCTAAATATATTATGGATCC
>JAJFGT010000262.1 GCA_021776015.1 Alphaproteobacteria bacterium | reverse complement strand
CGTACCAACCATACAGATGATCCATTAACGATGGCTTCTGTAGGAATAAGGTATGCATTGTCCTGTTCTTGAACGATTGTATTCGTTTCAACTGTCATACCAATCATAAGTTTTGTATCTTCAGGCAAGTTATAATAAGCGCGATAGCTTTTATTTATAGGATCTCCCTTGGGGCTTACCCAATGGACAATGCCTTCCATGATTTCATCTGGGAAAGCGTCTGCCGTAATTAGGACGCGCTGCCCTTTTTCTATTTTGGGAATATCTTCTTCATCAATTTCGGCTTCTAATCTAAGGGGGAAGGGTTGTCCGACCCAAAAAAGAATATCGCCTGCTACTTTAACTTCACCAATTTCAACATCGCGCCAGAGGACGATTCCATCCAAAGGTGCAACCAGAGCAAGTTGCCTGATTTGTTCTTTCAGCATGCTAATTCGAGCATTTGCCTGATCTAGATCACTTTTTCGATTGTCGTATTTTTCTTGGGAGTCAAAGCCCTTGTCCAGTAGCTTTTTGGAGCGCTCCAAATTTTTTCTATAATAGTCAGCCAGTGCTTGTTCTTCTTGTAAATGGGAGTGGTAATCTGCATCATCCAATTGTGCGAGAATATCTCCTTTCTGAACAAGGTCCCCTTCTTTTGAATTAATCGATACAATCCGCCCCGTTTTTATTGGAGATATGGCTCCCCATCTCACAGGTTCCACTACCGCCGTGGCATAAATGGCTTCTATGGCTTTGCCTTTTACAATCTGCGCGGTTTTATAAGTTTTAGGCGTGGTTCCCCACCAAAAAGCCCCCACAACAAGGCATAATATGAATAGGATGGAAAGAAAGAGAAAACTTCTGCGCTTTAACGTCATTGACGACCTCTCTATGAAAGAAGATATTGATCTCTCTTTATAAACCAATAAGAGGTGAGGGGCACTTGATTTTTATCAATATGTACAAAGCTTCTTATTATAGGCTCTCTAACTGATCCGAACTGGCGGTTTGTTTGCTGGCTATAAACAACCAAACAGCCCCCACGATACCAGCAATCAGGGACGAAAATATAATCCCCGTTTTAGATATAAGCAACAGATCTTGCTGATGCTCAAAAGCGAGTTCTGCAATAAAAATAGACATGGTAAAGCCAATTCCAGCCAGTAAAGATACGCCAGCAATCTGAGTAAAACGTACATCTTTTGGTAAACGCGCGAGTCCAAATTTCAGAAATAACCAGCTTACACCAGTAATGCCAACGAATTTCCCAATGATGAGTCCTAGTGATATTCCTAATGCCACCGGATGAGATAACGTATCACTCATTGAAGAAAATTCCAGTGGAATACCAGCATTCACCAATACAAAAATAGGGATAATGAGGTAAGCCACAGGTATGTGCCACGCATGTTCTAGACGCTGTGACATGGTCTGGACATTTTGTGCACTACTTTCCAGAGAAGATGCAATGCCCTGTAATTCAGCATTGTTCATGATGTTTTTACCGCGTTTATGACTTAGCTCAAACTGCTTCATTAAACTTTTAACTCGCCGCTGAAAGCGCATAGGATTGTATTTCGGGATCGTCGGTATGGCAAAAGCTGCTAAAACTCCTGCCAAAGTAGCATGAATGCCAGACAGCATAAGCGCATACCATAAGACAACAGAAACAATGAGGTAAGGCGTTGATTTTCGAATGCCTCCAAAATTAAACGCCAGCAATAGAGCAAATAAGGCACCAGCAGCAGCGAGTGCATCAAATGCGACTGCCTCTGTATAGAAAATCGCGATTACCGTGACGGCACCGAGATCATCAACAATGGCTAAGGCCACTAAAAATATAATCAAAGCTTTGGGTACACGATGAGCAAGAAGAGCCAAAACACCAAGAGCAAAAGCAATATCTGTGGCCATGGGAATGCCCCATCCCCCAGCGGCAACACCTTCTGGATTAAGAGCAAAATAAATCAGTGCGGGAACAACCATACCACCAATTGCAGCGGCAATCGGCAACGTGGCTTTGCGGATATCTGATAGTTCACCAACTAAAATCTCACGTTTGAGTTCCAGACCAACCACAAAGAAAAATATCGCCATCAAAGCATCGTTAACCCAGTGATGCAGTGTTTTTTCAAAACCCCAATGACCTATCCCTATTGAGACAGGCATATGTTTTAAGTGATTATAGAATTCATAAAAACTGGAATTTGCCAATATTAGAGCCAGAATAGCCATGAGCATTAACAACATGCCACTGGTGGTTTGACGATGTATGAACTCTTCGAAGGGCATTATGATACGGTTAAAGCTTTTCTCCCAAGGCGCATAGAAAATACCCTCTTCAGAAGAGTTGTCTGGCGCATGTTTATTCTGATCACTCATATATAACTTTTCCTCTGCATGGCCCTCTTGTAAGCGCTGCTATTTAAAAATTCTGGAGGGTGTCCCAGATAATTACTAGTATGTTTTTTAACCAATTGTCTTAATAAATGTTTTTTCATTAACAAACTCATCGGCAGAAACTGAAATTACTTCATTCCCCGCGAGTGTTAAATTTTCTTGCACCCATTTTGGCGTGTTTCCTGTAAATAAAACTTTCATTATTAAAATCCTAAGCTGTTATAGAGTTCTTTTATTCTTCATATAATAGACGGTTAAGGGGCGTAATGATAATGAAAATTATACATTTTGGTTGTTCTGTATTAACATGAAGTAACGGGAGGAAACCAAGTTGGAAACGATTCATTTAACGCATATCCTTATTCTTCTGAGTGCTGCTGTCTTAGCGGTTCCACTTTTTCATCGGCTAAAACTTGGCTCTGTACTTGGCTATATTTTTGCTGGTGCACTTATTGGTCCATGGGGATTTGCTGTTATCCATCAGGTTCAAGAAATTCAACATATTGCTGAATTTGGTGTTGTCTTTTTATTATTTATTATCGGTATTGAGCTTAATTTTACAAGATTATGGGCAATGAAAAATCTTGTCTTTGGTCTTGGACTGGCGCAACTCATCATAACAGGATTTATCTTGGGTGGATTGGTCTGCTTTTTGGGTGGATCGAAGGAAACAGCGATTGTTATAGGGTTTGGCCTCGCTTTATCTTCTACAGCGTTTGGTCTTCAAATATTAACTGAACGAGGCGCTTTGAAAACTGCAGCAGGGCGGACATCTTTTTCTATTTTACTGTTACAGGATTTATCTGTTGTCCCACTACTGGCACTTGTATCCTTTTTGGCATATGACGAGTCAGTCGCACAGGGGATGGAGTTTGCCCTGTTGAAGATGTTTGTTGTCATTGTTGCTGTTATTTTGATAGGCCGCTTTATCTTAACACCTGTTTTACGACTTATAGCGACGAGTCATAATGCAGAAACCTTTGTTGCCGCAGCTATCCTTGCCGTACTGGGTACAGCATGGCTTATGGAAGAGGTCGGGTTGTCCATGGCTCTTGGTGCTTTTCTAGCTGGATTACTGTTAGCAGACTCAGCGTATCGCCACCAGATTATTGCTGACATTCAACCGTTTCGTGGCATTCTTCTTGGGCTATTCTTCATGTCTATAGGAATGTCTATTGATTTTGGTCTTTTTATACAAAAAGCGCCTTTAATTCTGGGGTTGGTCGGAGCCTTATTGTTGATTAAAACCTTTGTAACTTGGGTGTTGTGTCGAATGACAGGGGCAAATAATGGAGTGTCCATTCGTGTGGCATTGTTATTGTCGCAAAGTGGAGAGTTTGGGTTTGTTCTATTTGGGTTGGCTTTGGCAACGGGGCTCATGGAAATGGAGATGTTCCAAATGCTTACATTGATCATTGCGTTAAGCATGATGACAACACCATTCATGGCGATAGCAGGTGAAAAACTTGAAAAATTTCTAGGAGAAAAGAAGGCACAGGATGATGTGAATGCTATGGCTTTGGATGATAAACAATTTGTTATTCTCGCTGGGTTTGGTCGGATGGGAAAGCGCATTGCAAAAATTCTTGATGCGGGCAATGTTCCTTATCTGGCTCTGGATAATGATCCTGATTGCGTAGATAAAGCAAGAGCAGAAGGTTTTTCTATCATTTATGGGGATGCTGGGCGCTATGATGTTCTAAACAAGATGGGTGCAGATAAGGCGTGTGTCTTTGTGATTACAATAGATGAAGCTTCGATCGCTGAACAATTGGTTCATATTATGCACCAGCACTATCCAGATACACCGATCTATGCCCGTGGACGTGATAAAGAACATTGTAAAAAATTACATGAGGCGGGGGCAACTCTTCCTGTATCAGAGACATTGGAGGCGAGTATAATACTTAGTGCCGCTGTGCTCGGTGTAAATAATGTTTCAGAAGAAGAAACTACACGGCTTTTGGAAGAGTTTCGTGACGTTTATTACAAGGATATTCGGTAATAAGGGTGCCTTAAAAGCTAGCTACAGGCACTTTCTATCAAGGAAATTGTGGCTGTTTCACAATTCATTTCAGTTTGAATGCCATAAGGTAAAACACACATAGGATCAGTATGTCC
>JAJFGT010000261.1 GCA_021776015.1 Alphaproteobacteria bacterium | reverse complement strand
AGAATTTTTAGCTAAAATTAGTAAAGAAGATCGGGAAAGATACCTAAGTTCTTATTCTGATTTTATTCAGGTTGAGACATATTCTTATTTAAATGAAGACCTCTTAAAAGAGATATTATCAACACTTCCCGTCTCAGACATTGCAGGAATTATCCGTGATTTAGAAAGTGATGATGCTTTAGATATTATCACTCCACTTGAAAAAGTTCAGCAAACAGAGATTATAAAAAAGCTTTCTAAAAAAACAAGGATGGCTCTTGAAACGGGTTTAACTTTTCCTGAGAAGAGTGCCGGACGTTTAATGCAGCGTAATCTGGTGTCTGTTCCACAATCTTGGACTGTTGGAAAAACGATTGAGTATTTACGTGCGGCTAAAGACGATCTTCCTCAAGATTTCTTTGATATTATTGTTGTAAGTTTGACCTATCATGTCCTTGGAGAAGTGCCTCTTAATTCTCTTGTGTGTGCGGATCATAAAGAAAAAATTGAAAATATTATGCTCGAGAGTCCTCACCCCATCCCTGTAACGATGGATCAGGAGGATGTCGCTCGTATATTTCATAGGGATGGATTATCATCTGCTCCCGTCGTTGATGAAGAAGAGCGCTTGATAGGGGTTATTTTAATTGATGATATTATGGGTGTTATCCATGAGGAAGCTCATGAAGATATTTTAAAAATGGGGGGTGTCGGGCAGGACGATTTGTATAGAGCTATTCTTTCAACAACACGCTCTCGTTTTAGCTGGCTTTTTATTAATCTTTTGACGGCAATCTTAGCTTCAATTGTAATTTCTCTTTTTGAGGGAACGATTCAGCAAGTGATTGCTCTGGCTATTCTTATGCCTATTGTTGCTTCAATGGGAGGAAATGCAGGAACACAAGCTCTTACAATTGCCGTTAGAGCCATCGCAACCAATCAGATTTCTGATACAAATGCGTTGCGTGTTATTTGGAAAGAGAGCCTTGTTGGGCTTTTGAATGGACTCAGTTTTGCGCTCATTGCAGGAGGTGTCACCGCTCTGTGGTTTGATGATATCACGCTTGGCTATGTGATTGGATGTGCGATGATTGTTAATCTTGTCACAGCAGGTTTCTTTGGATCCATGATCCCTATTCTTCTAGACAAGCTAGGAAAAGACCCTGCCATTGCATCTACGGTTCTTTTGACAACGTTGACCGACGTTATAGGCTTTTTGGCTTTCTTAGGGCTTGCGACTATTTTTATTCTTTAATCATTCTGAAAAATCTTCATAGGTTAAGTAATGCTTTAAGGTGTCGTTTGAAATGACTCGTTGACCATGAAAATTATACTGTGCTAAACACTTAGTTAGTATGGCAAAGAAGGTAACACATAAGAAAAAGGAAAATAAAAGAAAGAAGAAGCGTTCTGTGAAAAAGAGCTCTTTTCTTCGTCGGCTTTTTGTATTTTTTTTCGTTTTGGGTCTATGGTGTTCCATAGCTCTTGCCCTAGTACTGATGTGGTTTGCAAAAGATCTTCCTGATATTACCAGTAAAGCAACATTTGATCGGCGTGCGGCTATTACTGTTCTTGCCAACGATGGTTCGGTTATTGCTCGTTATGGAGATCACAAGGGAAAAAATCTTACTATTGATGAAATTCCCATAGATCTTGTGAATGCCCTTCTGGCAATTGAAGATCGTCGTTTTTACTATCATTTTGGTTTAGATCCTATTGGATTAGCACGAGCGATGTTTGTGAATGCTAAAAGCAAAAGATATGTTCAGGGAGGGTCAACAATTACGCAGCAATTGGCAAAGAACCTTTTCTTAACTCAAGAGCGAAAATTAACTCGAAAAATAAAAGAAGCCATCCTTGCTGTTTGGCTTGAGTATGAGCTTACCAAAGATGAAATTTTAGCAGCCTATCTTAATCGTGTTTATCTTGGCTCTGGAGCCTATGGAATTGATGCGGCTTCTCATGTTTATTTTGAAAAATCTGCTACAGATTTAACCCTTAGGGAATCTGCTCTAATCGCAGGGCTTCTAAAAGCGCCTTCTAAATATTCCCCTCGGAGTAACCCCGCCGCTGCAGAAGGTCGTGCTGATGTTGTTATGAATTCAATGAGAGAAGCTGGATTTATTAAGAGTGAAAAAGTAAAAACTGTTCATTTTGTTAAACCTGCTAAAAAACCTATTGGTAATAATACAAATCGTTATTTTTCGGACTGGATCATGGGAGAAATTGACGACATTATTGGTGCGCCTCAAACAGATCTTATCATTGAGACAACAATGGATCCTCAAATTCAATCTGCAACATCTAAAGTTATTGCAGAGACTGTGCGTTCGAAAGGAGAACGTTCAGGGTTCACTCAAGGTGCATCAATGGTTATGCGACCTGATGGTTCAATTTTAGCTATTGTTGGAGGTGTTAACTATGGATCAAGTCAATTTAATCGTGTTACGACAGCTCTTAGACCTCCAGGGTCTTCCTTTAAGCCTGTTGTGTATCTAACCGCCCTAACACATGGATGGCACCCAGATTCTCTAATTGTAGATGAGCCTATTTTAGATGGAAAATATCGTCCTAGGAATTTTGGAGGAAAATATCATGGAGAAATTACGCTCTATGAAGCTCTAACATGGTCTATTAATACAGTTTCAGTTAATTTGGCTCGAGATGTTGGAATAGAAGAAGTCATCTCCACAGCACGTCTTCTTGGGATAAAAGCAGATTTAGAACCAGATTTAAGTCTGTCTCTTGGAAGTAGCGGTATCCCTATGCTTGAAATGGTTGGAGCCTATGCCAGTATTTCGACAGGAGGGCTTTCTGTTGAGCCCTATGGTATCAAAGAAATTAAAGATACAGATGGTAATATTCTTTATGAGCATTCTCATAAAGGACAGCATTCACAAATTATTCCAGCCGCTCCAATTGCTGCTCTTAAGGAGATGATGCAAAATGTTGTTTTGAATGGAACAGGAAAAGCAGCTAATCCTGGATTCTTTGCTGCAGGAAAAACAGGAACAAGCCAAGATTATAGAGATGCATGGTTTACAGGATTTTCTAATCAATATATTGCATCTGTTTGGTATGGTAATGATGATAATAGCCCTACAAAACGGATCACAGGAGGAAGTTTTTCAGCTCAATCGTGGAGAAAAATCATTCAAGCTGCTCATAGTGATCCCTCTCCTTCACGATATGCTGATATTAAAGGAGAACACTCTGGCTTTGAGGGGTTTCTTTCTCGACTTTTTAGTATGCCACCTGAGAATGAGGGTTTTTCTGAATCGGATACAAAGCTTAAAATAAAACAAAATGATCGAGAAGAGGCTCATCGTTTTAATGATTGACTCCTTTGAAGAGTAACTATTTGGACTCTGTTAAAGAGCATGGTATAATCACTGCCTATGAAACAAAAAGTTGAATACAAAGTTGTAATGTACCGTGAAGGCATGCTGGGATCTCTATTCCTTGCAGGTTCTAAGGTTGACCCTGTTCGTTTTTCCGAGTTTTTAAATAAAAATGCTCGAGACGGTTGGCGTGTTATAACGATGGAATCCGAAGTTCGTCGGATGCTTATATTTTTTAAAAGAGAAGCCTTTATGGTGATCATGGAAAGGGATATAGAATGAGTATGAATGTTTTGATTGTACGTATTATTTCTGCTCTTATTGTTTTAGCAGGTGTTCTGATTGTCTTGCAGATTTGGGGAGTTGATATTTTAAGTTGGACTCTCTTTATAAAATTAATAGGAACTTTGGGTGTCGTTGTTTTGGTTTTAGGATTTCTATTGGCTGTTAAGTTCGACTTTAGCGAGCATAAGAAAATGAAAGATGAAAACTATCTGGATTAATATGACTTCATATTAATTTGTTTGAGGCCTTTTGAGACCTCTTAATGAGCCTCAGCCCAGTTCTTACCTGTTCCTGCCTCTGCGATCAAAGGAATATCAAGCTTTACAATAGTTTCCATCAATTGAGAAATGAGATGAGATGTCTTCTCTAACTCATTGTTAGGCACTTCAAAAATAAGTTCATCGTGGACTTGTAAAAGCATTTTTGCTGATAGATTTTGTGCTTTCAATTCTTTTGGAATTTTTGACATTGCTAACTTAATAATATCAGCCGCTGTTCCCTGTAGAGGCGCATTGATAGCAACACGTTCCGCAAAAGCACGACGTGCGCCATTCTTGTCATTGATCCCTTCTGTGAAGCATTTGCGTCCATATAGGGTTTCAACGTAACCATTGTCTCGTGCTTTTTGTTTGTATTCTTCCATGTAGTTTGCAATTTCAGGAAAACGAGAGAAATAAAGCTTTATATAATCAGAGGCTTCAGACGGTGTAATATCAAGTTGTTTTGCAAGCCCCCACGCACTAATTCCATAGATGATTCCAAAGTTAATGGCTTTAGCTTTGCGTCTGACTTCAGGTGTCATATCTTCCATAGGAATGCCGAAAACCTCAGAAGCTGTTCGTGAGTGAATATCTTCACCATCCAAAAACGCTTTTTTAAGGCGAGGAATGTCAGCAACTTCTGCTATAAGTCGTAATTCAATTTGAGAATAATCGACAGCAAGAAGAGTATGGTTTGGTTCAACAATAAACGCTGTTCGAATGGCTCTCCCATCTTCTGTTCGAATAGGGATGTTTTGAAGATTAGGATCACTAGAAGAAAGGCGCCCTGTACTTGTACCAGACATATGATAGGATGTGTGAAGGCGTCCAGTGCTCGGATTGATTTCATTTTGAAGAGCATCCGTATACGTGCTCTTAAGCTTTGTCATTTGTCTGTATTCTAAGATTTTACTGACAATGTTATCATGCAGAGCTAGTTTTTCGAGGATATCAACAGAGGTTGACCAGTCCCCAGTTTTTGTTTTCTTACCACCTTCAAATCCCATCTCTTCGAATAGAACCGTTCCAAGCTGTTTTGGGGTAGAAATATTAAATTCATGCCCTGCAAGGGTTACAATTTCTTTTTCTAGAATATCTAGTTTTTTTCCAAAACGGGTGCTCATATCTTTTAAGATAAGAGGGTCTATTTTAATCCCATTGAGTTCCATCTGTGCAATAACAGCAATAAGAGGGCGTTCAATGGTTTCGTATACAGTGACCATACGTTCGTTGATCAAGCGGTCTTTGAGGAAATGATATAAGCGGAGCGTGATATCAGCATCTTCTGCTGCATATTCAAGAGCCTTATCAAGAGGGACATAGTCAAATGTAATTCGAGATTTTCCTGTGCCTGCAACAGCTTTATAAGGGATAGGATCGTGACCAAGGCACATTTTTGAAAGCGCATCCATTCCATGTGAATGACTGCCGCTGTCTAATACATAGGAAATCAGCATAGTATCTTCCATGGAAACCATCTCAATTCCATGCTTAGCAAGCATTTGCCAATCATATTTTATATTTTGACCAATTTTAAGAATGGAAGGATCTTCTAAATAGGCTTTCAAAATTTCAATAGCACGTATCAGAGGTATTTGTTTTAACTCTTCATTCCCTCCTCCAAAAAGATCTTGTTCAGGATTTTTATGTTGTAGAGGGATATAAGCTGCTGTTCCCACATCGCTGGCTATGCAAACACCTACCAACTCTGCTTTGGCAGGCGTGAGGCCTGTTGTTTCTGTATCAATAGCTAGAATACCTTTGAGCTTTGCTTTCTCTAGCCAGTCTATTAAAACGGATTCATCGTCGATGAGTGTGTAT
>JAJFGT010000027.1 GCA_021776015.1 Alphaproteobacteria bacterium | reverse complement strand
ACAAGAAATGCAAGGGCAACAAACACTTAGGATTTTTATAGAATTCCTCGGATTATTTGTTCATACGACTGTTATTACGGGTTACGCTTTTGGAGGGGTTTATTTAGATGGAGGGCTTATCCAAGCCATTTATAAAAAAGGGTTACTGGATAAAAAAACATTTCTTCATTTTATGCATCTCAATTCAAACGAAATTCTTCAGTCTGATTTAAAAAATACCCCTGTCTATTTAATTGATACACCTTTTGTTGCCCTCCATGGACTAAAAGCCATGGTGGAAGAGAAAGAGATTAACTGATGCCTCTTCGTAAAGCCTATTTAACCATTGATGATAGCCCTTCCCCAAACACTGAAAAAGTTCTCACTTATTTGGAAAACCATAACATTCAAGCCTTGTTTTTTTGTATTGGACAGCACCTTGAAACCCATCAAAACATTATGATAGAAGCCATACAGGCTGGGCATCATCTAGCCAATCACAGTTATACTCATAAACGTTTTAGTACTCTTAGCTTTGAAGAAGGATGCAAAGAAATAGAAAAGACTGAACGTTTAATAGAGAAATGTTACAAAAAAGCAAGACAGCCACAAATAGGAAAATATTTTCGCTTTCCACATATGGATCGAGGAACGGCAGGATGGATTGTTGATTATAAGAATATAGATAAAATCTACAGAGAGGATGTTATCGCTTTATTTGCCGATGGACTCTATATTAATCTTGATCCTCCTACTGAGAATATGATTGAACAAAAAAATAGATTACAAAACTTTCTAAAGACAGAAGGCTATCTTCAACCCTTTAAAAATGTAGACCATCCTTGGTTTCAAGGCACAGAATTGGAAACAGCAAGGGACTGTATGTATACATACTCAAATAGTGATTGGATGCTCCTTGATCGTCATCGCGGACGATGGCCATATAAGACATTGGAAGACCTCAAGGCAAAAATAGATCACGATACATACTTAAAGAGTCAGCAGAGCACACATATTATTCTGGCGCATGACAAACCAGAAGAAGAGTTATTTCCTGCTTTTAAAACGACCATCGATCATATGCTAGAAAATGGCATTGAGTTTTTACAACTGAATGAGAATCCTTCTATATAATTTATAGAGCTAAGACTCTTAATTGAGGATTTTTGAATGGCTTGGTTTTCTATTTGAGGCAAATTTCTTATGTTCAATAAGAGAAGAAAATTGACGATCATATTTTCGAATATTATCTTTTAAAGCCTGAAGAGATCTACCTATTAATACTTCACCCGTTGGAACTTTTACAGAACGAGGATTTACCTGCTTTCCATTTTCCAAGACTTCATAGTGAAGGTGAGCTCCCGTGACACGGCCTGTCGAACCTACATACCCAATCACTTGCCCTTGTTTAACGCGTGATCCTGCCTTAATTCCTTTTGCATACTTGTTAAGATGTGCATAGGCTGTTTTCAAGTTATTATTATGACGAATTTTCACGTAATTTCCGTATGAGCTAAAACGGCTTGCTCTTTCAACAACACCATCTCCTGCCGCATAAACAGGTGTTCCTCTTGCAGCGGCAAAATCGATTCCTTTATGCATTTTACTATATCCAAGGACAGGATGCTTACGCATTCCGTAAGTTGATGAAATACGTGCGCCATCGACAAGTGTTCTTAACAATCCTTTTTTCGCACTATGTCCGTTTTTACGGAAATATCCTGTGTGGCCATCTGAAAATTCATGAAGATAAAGAGCTATCTCCTGATCAGATTGTATCAAGCTGATATAATAAGGCTCGCCACTCCGCACATAATCACCCTCATCTGTCATATAGACATTATAAAGAACTTGAAGCTCATCTCCTGCACGTATTTCACGCTGAAAATCAACAGACCATGACAAAACTCGAATCGCTTGAGCAATAATAGATTCAGGCATACCTTGCTCCATTGCGGAACCATATAAGGAATTTTTAATGGTAGCCTTAGCAGCAAACATTTGAGGGACGATCTCTTTTTGATGCACTTGACTCACAATATCTCCATCAGCATTTCGTTCAACAATGATCGTACGAATAGGATCTGAAACAATATCAAGCCGAGAAAAAGTCATGACTCCATTGTGAGGTAGCATCGTGAGTTTAATATTTTGTCCAGGACGAAGAAGACGAGGGTCTAAATGGTCTGACATTGCCTTAACAACTGTAAAAGATTCCGTTCGACCAATACCATTTTTTTGCAAGATTCCTTCCAGAGTATCTCCTTTTTTAACTGTGATTTCGAGAGATTGAGAAACAAGTTTATTTCTCATTTCACTGTCAGTTAAAAGAGCATCCTTAATAAGGGAATAATGATGCAGAAAATTACTTTGATCTGCATCTATGTTTTCCTGCTTCTCTTCAACAGCAGGAGAAAGAAGATGTGATGTTGATTTAAGTGTAGGCTTTGCATACGCCAATAATTGAGAATCATCAACATGAGAAGCGATTTGTTCCATATATTGGAGATTTTGAGTCTTCACATTAAGCTGAGAATATGTTTGAGTTCCCATGAGCACAGTCGCCATAACAAGAAAAGATGATAGGATTGTTTTACAACGCATCCGTAACGATCCATCTTTTTTACGGATATAACGATCCTTCATCCAAACAAAGTTTAGAATTTTAAGGGACACTTTATGTGATGTCATACAGTATGTTTGTGATAAAACCTGCACGTCAGGACACGCTCCTCAAAAAGTTTAAATTTCCAGCATTTATTGTAGGCACCAAAGAAATGCGATTCAAGCAACCAATATTTTTTTTCATATCTAAGTTCTGGATAGTTTATATTTTACATTCTCTGGAAATGGCGTCATAGGCTGATCCAGATCCTTTCAAACTATAGGTATCTGTTGTGAGCGTTCCACGCTTTGATATCCCTTTTACAACCATTTTGCTGCCTTTTCTGAGGGCTCCAACTAAAGCATTATCTGTTGAGCTGTCAGGCGCCCATGCTGTCTCTTCATAGGTGAAAAGCTTAAATTCTTTCCCATCAATAGCGACCGTAACTTCACTATCTTGTTTGTAAGGGTAACCAGAAATATAACTAAAAACATTACGAGTATTTTCTGAAGGACGGTGAGTCACTAACGTATAGATCTCTCCACGACGTTTATATTTACCTTCATCTGTTTTAGGGGTGCTCACGATGTAACACACTTTCTTTCCACTTTCAGAAAAGAAATAGGCTGACCAATCAGAAAAATCTCCAATCTTCTTGGGCTCCCCAGCATACGCAGAAGAAGCCATCAATAAAACGCCAAAGGCAATAACTAAAAAAGAAAAATGTCTCATCATTGATATCTCGTTAATATGTGTGAATATTTTATACTCTGGAAGTGATAGCGGATTTTAATGAAAATTGTCAAGGTGTGAATACAGGATGTGAATATTTGAATTGTTTATCCGTCCAGTATATCACACATTTTCTGTCCGTGTAAAATATCAGGTAATTTTTCTGTTGGGGCACCTGCTTTCACAGGGCGAGGCGCAAATCGTCCTCGTGAGATTAAACGATCATACATCACAATTGATCCTGCAATACCAACATTAATACAAAAATGCATCGGAATTTTGATAATATGGTCACATCGATCCAAAACAGCAGGAGATATATCTCCCATTTCAGGTCCTAGAATATACGCTGCTCGTGTTGGATGTTTAAAACTAGGGAGCTCAATAGAATCCTCAACAAGTTCTACTCCCACCAACTGACACCCTTTTGGTAAATTCATTTCTGCTAAGCTATCATACTGATGGTATGGTACATGATCGAATGCTCCCGATGTATCACTTGCACGAAAGCTTCGTACATTAACTTGGGGCATAAGAGTGAAAAAAAAGCTTGCTCCAAAAGCATGAGCAGAGCGGATCAAAGTCCCTACATTCTGCTCTTTATGAATTCCCTGTACTCCGATTCCAAAATAACCACGCATTTTTCTTTCTTTTCTTTTCAATTTTGAGTAATAACACAAGACAAGTTATATGCTACGATATGAATAATCAATAAACTCTATACTTGCAACACAACAAATAAGCCAGAAGGACATTGGCCATGAATACACCAAAGATTTTTTGTTCCATTGATACCAACGATATAGACCATGCTAAATATCTCATAAAAGATATTGCAGAAACAGGGATGGGGATTAAACTTGGACTCGAGTTTTTCAGCTCCTTTGGTCCTGATGGCGTTAAAAACGTTATGTCTGTTGCCCCTTCTGAAACCCCCTTATTTATAGATCTTAAATTTCATGACATCCCCAATACGGTGGCACAAGCTATTAAAGCCATATCGACAGGTCTGAAGCCTGCCTACCTTAACCTTCATGCCTCTGGAGGAATAGAAATGATGAGGCAAGCAAAAGAGGCCTGTTATGAAGGAAGTAAACTTTTAGCTGTGACCGTCCTCACAAGCTTAAATGATAAAGATCTTATCCAAGTAGGACAAACACA
>JAJFGT010000260.1 GCA_021776015.1 Alphaproteobacteria bacterium | reverse complement strand
AAGAGAGCTTGCTCCAGATCCAGATGATGCGGATCCTGTTTCTCCTCTAGTCTCTTCATCTCCTTCTCCATTTCTTGAAAGGAAACTATCTTCAGACTCATCACTCCCCCATCCTACATTCTTAATACGCTCAAAAAGACTCTGGGATTTTCTGGATCTATTCGAACCAGGAACAGGAGGTTGGAGATTTAAAGCAGGAGTTGAAGATTGAGAAGAATATTCTTGAGGATCATTTTGCAATCGGCGTGCTACTACAGGAGAAGACGTATGACTTGCAACGGTTCCAACTGTCCCTGCAGAATAGGCTTTCATGTCACTAAACTCTTCAGGCTCTGCAGCTCTTGGAGGAATAAAGGACTCTCCTTGTAACTGACCACGACGAGGCTCTGTTATCTCAAGGGCTTGCTCTTCAAGTTGCTGTACAAGATCTTGCTGTTCGAACATATCTGCTTCAGACACAATTTTTTTAGAAACTGTTTTAGCCGTTACATTACTTGCCCCTGTGACACCGACACCCCTTGAATACGATCCAGACTGAACCGCAGATGACCTCGAATAAGAAGAAGATGACGTATTCACAGCGGGTCTTTCAGTCGCTGGGTTCGATGATGTAATGGGTCTAGCACGCTCTAAATTGACACCGCTTGAAAATGGCTTTCCTTTACGTATCGTTTCTTTATCTATACCCGTTGCAACAATTGACACGCGCATAACACCATCCATAGTTTCATCAAACGATGTTCCGAAAATGATGTTCGCATCTGGGTCAACTTCGTCTCGAATTCGATTACAAGCTTCATCTGCTTCAAATAGGGTCATGTCAGATCCACCAGTGACATTAATAATAACACCTTTTGCACCTTTCATCGACATGTCGTCAAGAAGAGGGTTGCTAATCGCTTTTTCAGCAGCTTCAATTGCACGCTTATCAGAGGATGCTTCCCCTGTTCCCATGACAGCCTTTCCCATCTCCAACATAATGGAGCGAATGTCTGCAAAATCTAGATTAATCAATCCTGGATTCACAATCAAATCCGTAACGCCACGAACACCTGATTGCAAAACGCTATCAGACATTTTAAAAGCTTCGGCAAACGTTGTCTTCTCATTAGCGATTCGGAAAAGATTTTGGTTAGGAATCACGATCAATGTGTCAACATACTCTTGGATCTCTTTAATGCCCTCCTCGGCCATTCTCATGCGATAAGTTCCCTCAAAATGGAAAGGTTTTGTAACAACACCCACTGTTAAAACATCTCGTTCACGACAAGCTTTAGCAATGATAGGAGCTGCTCCAGTACCAGTTCCACCGCCCATACCAGCGGTTACAAAAACCATGTTTGTATCCTCAATATGAGACAAAACCTCATCCAGAGATTCTTCTGCAGCAATACGTCCAATTTCAGGCTTTGCCCCAGCGCCCAAACCTGCCGTTACATTGGCCCCCAGTTGAATTTTAACATTAGCCTCACTTTGCTCAAGAGCCTGAGCATCAGTGTTACACACGATAAACTCAACGCCCTGCAGGGAATCTTCAATCATGTTATTCACAGCATTACCCCCAGCACCTCCAACACCAAAGATGGTAATCTTAGGGCTGACACTGTGTCTTTGAACGGGGTGTGATGGACGAACATTAATCATTTAAGACCTCCAAGATGGATTTAGGGAGTGGATTTAAAACTGGTTATTAAGCAAATTTGAATAAGAGTGATTCGTTTACTAAGATAAGAGTAAAGTGTTTTAAAGAAAGACAAAAGAGTGTTCTGTACTAAAATAGAAAAAAGTAATAAAGCTTCAACTTTATAGCCTCCTTATTTCAGTTAAATAAGATTGAATAACTGACTCATACGATTCAATTTTTTCAATTCAGAGAAGCAACAGAACAATCAAAATAGCCAAAGA
This sequence comes from Alphaproteobacteria bacterium, assembly GCA_021776015.1. GTDB lineage: Bacteria > Pseudomonadota > Alphaproteobacteria > Micavibrionales > Micavibrionaceae > UBA1850. The sequence continues at coordinate 1,375 of JAJFGT010000260.1, read as the reverse complement.
CACCCCTCTGTGGATAAGTTTTTAATTATCATTTGGAGCTATAAAAGCAAATACGCTTTAAAATCCTACCAATTCTCTTTAAACCAGCTTTTAAATCGTTCTGGTATAGATCCAGATTCTGTATAGGATGCAATTTCCATTGGCATCTCATGAGGACGCTCCATATAATATAAAATCAACCCCATGGAAACGGCAAACGCAGGGCCACTCGTTGCATCAGGAAGTCCCTTTACTTTCAGAGCCTGAGCACCACGAACTTGTTTTCCCAGTATCCTTTGCGCCAAATCTTGTACACCAGGAATTAGACTCCCCCCTCCCGTAAGAACAACACGACGACACATGGAGGCTTCCACTCCAGAATCTACTAAACCTTGGCGTACCATTTCAAAGATTTCTTCTAAACGAGCCTGAATAATATTAATAAGTAAAGAGCGTGTAATTTGTTGCTCCCCCTTATGTGTATCTTCTCCCAAGAGAGGAACATCTATATACTCATGATCGTCACTAATAGTCGCTAGTGCACTTCCGTATAATGTTTTCAATCGTTCAGCATCTGCTAGAGATGTCGTCAATCCATGAGCAATATCTGATGTGATATGTTGCCCTCCAAGGCGAATTCCTCCAGTAAAAAGAAGGCGGCCTGATTGAAAGATGGAGTAAGATGTCACTCCAGCTCCCATATCAATGACAATAGCTCCAAGCTCTATTTCATCCTCAACCAATGTTGAAAGACCTGCAGCATAAGGCGTAGAGCAAAGAGAAACAATATCTAGATGATTTTGTTCCGTACACTGAGATATATGCTTAAGATGTGAAAAATCAGCATCAATCATATGAATATCAATATCCATCACTTGACCGCTCATTCCATAAGGGTTTTGTATGCCCCTATGCCCATCAATCACATAATCAACTGGAATGGTATGTACAATCTCTCGATCATCTCTCTGCGCTTTTAATTGCGCTTTTGCCAAAGCACGCCGTACATCATTTTGAGTTACAGTTTGTCTCATCATTTGAACATGGGCATCCATAAAGTGAGACTCTGAGGATGTCACAGGCACAGCCAAAATAATATCTCGTAGAGGATAACCCTTAATTGTTTTTGACGCCATTTTCTCTGCGGCATGGATAGATTGGGTCATTGCAATTTCTGCTAACCCCATATCAACGATGACTCCATGTTTAACACCCTGAGATGCCTGATGCCCGACGCCAACAATCTCAAACCCACCAACATCGTCGGTCATTTGAAAAATAAAGCACGCGACTTTACTTGACCCAACATCAAGTGTGGCAATAACAGATCCTGCTTTTAAAGGTTGCTTAAAGCTCATAAAGTTTTCCTTCTGTATGAGACATTTCGTCTCCATTG
>JAJFGT010000259.1 GCA_021776015.1 Alphaproteobacteria bacterium | reverse complement strand
TGGACACGTCGAATTTGTCCTCCTCCTGCCATATAAAGCATATCTCCCATACCTAAAAGCTGTTCTGCGCCTCCATCACTCAAGATTGTCCGAGAATCAATTTTCGAGGTTACTTGGAATGAAATACGTGTTGGAAAGTTTGCTTTAATCACACCTGTAATAACATCTACAGAAGGACGTTGTGTCGCCATAATGATATGAATCCCTGCAGCTCGAGCCATCTGTGCTAAACGTTGCAATGATGCCTCTACTTCTTTTCCTGCCACTAGCATAAGATCCGCAAATTCATCAACAATTATAACAATATACGGGAGTTCGTTCATGTCCATTGGTTGGTCTTCGTAGATAGGTTTTCCTGTTTCTATATCAAACCCTGTCTGCACAGTCCGCATAAGAACCTCACCCTTTTTCTGAGCTTCTTTCATACGTGCGTTATAGCCATCAATATTTCGTACACCGAGTCTAGACATTGCACGATAACGATCTTCCATTTCTTTCACCGCCCACTTAAGAGCAACAATAGCTTTTCCTGGTTCTGTAACTACTTCAGTCAAAAGATGAGGAATGTCGTTATAGACAGATAATTCCAACATTTTTGGATCAATCATAATCAAACGACATTTCTCTGGAGATAGGCTGTATAAAAGAGAGAGAAGCATTGTATTCACTGCCACAGATTTTCCAGACCCTGTTGTTCCTGCAACAAGGAGATGAGGCATTTTAGCAAGATCTGCAATCACAGGCGTTCCACTAATATCTTTCCCGAGAATAAGAGGGAGTTTGGCCTTAGTATTAATATAAGCGTCTGTCTCTAACATATCTCTCATGAAAACGGTTTGGCGCGTTTTATTAGGAATTTCAATTCCAATAACACTACGCCCTGGAATAACACTCGCACGCACTGAGATTGCTGACATGGAACGTGCAATATCATCACTCAAACCAATAACACGAGATGATTTTGTTCCTGCAACAGGTTCAAATTCATAGAGCGTGACAACAGGCCCAGGATGAATACTTACAACCTGCCCCTTAACACTATAATCTTCTAAAACATTTTGAAGTAATTCTGCGTTGCGTTTTAAAGCAGATTCATCAATATGCCCATCTTGGTGGAGCGGAGGAACTTCCAAAAGCTCTACAGAAGGTTGCTCCCAATCTTCATCACTTAAACCAGCTAAACCTAATTGTCGTTTAGAAGAATCTGGTGCGGCCTGTGATTGTGCTTTTGCTTTACTTGGCGCAACAACAGAAATTTCTTTTTGAACAGACGATTCAGAAGATTCATCCTGAGTGGGTTGTTTTAAAGGTTGAGTAGGCTCTTTTGGTTTTAAAGCAGGCTTATTAAGGGATATTTTTTCTGTTTGTTTTAATACAGGACGATGAGGCACAACATAAGACGGATCATTATGGTGTTTTATCCAATCGATAAATCTGAACATTGTTTTAAAAGTCAGTAGAACACCAGCAATGGTCAAAGATCTAACAAAAGAGAATAAAATTCTCCATTGGTGACGAGGAATAGGAAGAGCGAGTGATAAGGTCCCAAGAGCTAAAACCCCAGAAACAAAAGCGACAAAACTATGAGCCCATCCTCCTAGAATAAAGCTTGAATAATGTGCGAGACTATTCAGGATTTGTCCTCCTCCACTCCCTCCAGAATAAGGGTGAGATAACCACTCGCTAGAAGGAATGCGGGAGAATGCCACAGATGCAAATAAAAGAGCGAGAATAAAGGCTGTAATACGGAGCCAAACAGGAGACATCGGCGACCGCTTCAAAAGCTTAACACCCCAAACAATAGATGTTAGAACAACCAAAAAACTTGCTATTCCAAAACTCTGAAGCAATAAATCTGCTGTATATGATCCAGACTCTCCGAATACATTATGAATGGGAAACCCTTCTGAAACAGATGTATTCAATGAAGGGTCTTCCATTTTATAGGTGAGAAGGCTTCCACACACAAATAACCCAGACCCGATCAATCCAACAGCAAAACTATCTTGGATACGGCGCGCGACAAACATCTGAAACGTTTAAGGAAAGTATTTCCATTTTTTTGATGTATTATTTTTCTTTTTTAAAGGACGAGCCATAGTAATAAAAACCTATATTAAAGAGACGACAGAACAGAATAAACAAGGCGATACGCCTTTAAGGACATAAAAAGAAACAAAATGCCTCTCTACACCCTCTTATGCTAAGAGATTTGAAGCTATAACGCAAGAAATCTCTTAGTTTTTGATCGCTATACAAAATATTAACGAATTGTTAACCTTTGTTTCATAGAGTGAGAAAGCATAGAAGGTTGTCCAACAAATTATCCCACAATCACAAACACAAAACGGTAGTATTTTACCAGATGAGGATCATCCCGATTATTTGTTTTTACATCAGTATTTGCAAGGAAGGATTATGACACTCCAAATTCATTCAGAGACCGCGCCCAAAAGCGTTAGTAACGATACGAGCCATTATGAATATGCCGTATATTCATATGACATGCCCCATTCGTCCAAAAAAGGACGCAAATGGCGACAGCATGGAATCCACAACAATCAGGCAGAAGCTTTTTGGATTGCAGAACAATTAAAATCTTGTGATAGAATAGAACGTATTGAAATTCATCTTCAGGGCGCTCACCCTAAAACTCATATTTCTAAAAATGAAATTGTTAAAGTTATTGATAAATCCCAGCACAGCTTTTTAAGCACAGTTAAAAGCTTCTTTATGAATTAAGCATCAAATTTTCTATTTCGTCTCAGAGCTGAAGCAAGATGCTTTTCTGCACGAGACGAAAGATTTTCAAAATCATCTTCATATCCCAGATTATTTTCTTCATGTTCATCCTCGATACGATTTTCATACGTCTCAAAATCACGATCTCTAATAAAGAAATTCTCAACAGAAGAAGGTGATGGCGTGCGTGAACGTGGGTGAGAGGATGATATATTCGAATGCTGATGAGAATGAATATCTTTTGACGTTGCCAGTGTTTCAAGTCGCCCTGCTAAACT
>JAJFGT010000258.1 GCA_021776015.1 Alphaproteobacteria bacterium | reverse complement strand
ACCCTTTTGTCAATTGAATATGCCCTGCAGGAAGTGCATGCGCATTGATGTCTTCTTCCTCAGTAATATAAATCTTAAAATCATAGCCTTCTGGCTTTATATCACTAGGAAGCTTATCCAAAAGATTTTGTAGGTAGGTTTGTTTCTCAGTATAACCTTCTACAGAGTCTGTTTGATAAACATTGGCTAATTGAAGAGACTGCCATATTTTCATTTCAGTCTGGACTGAAACATGGGAAATAAGAAAAACTAAAACAATATTCAGAATGACATATATACCAACAATAACGAGACATACATTCCCGATTAGCCAAGCTGTCTCTTTTAAAGGATGTTCTTTCGTAACATTAATATCTGAATCAAACTTGGTAGGTTTAAATGTACTCATTTTTCCAAATAAACTGCTGTTCCATAAGCAATAACTTCAACTTTTGCTTTCCCAACTTCAGAAAATTGAATACGAGTATGAACAACCATATCAGCACGACTTGCTTTTTGACGCATTCTTAAAATAGCTTCACGACGCGCTCGATCTGTTAAACTTTCATACGCTGTAATTGTTCCACCAAATATAGAACGCAAGCCTCCTAGAAAAACCTTAAAACGATCCGCTGCTATAACGCAAGAGCCCATCACAAGCCTTACATTTTCAACTTTATCATCAGGACCTATGAAACTGTCAGATACAAACGGTTGTTCAAGAAGACGTGCTTCACGCTCCATGATACTTTTGAAATGCCGTTTTTCTATAATCGATCCTGTGATATATGCCACAATGAGTAAAATAATAAGAAATAAGAGATCCATATTTATTCAACCTTTACAGCAGTACCATAAGCAAAAACTTCGGAAGCTCCCGCCGAAACAGACGATGTAGCCAAACGAATATTTATAACAGCATTACCACCTTTTCCGTGGGCTTGTTGCATCATACGTTTAATGGCTTCTCTACGAGATTCATCAAGAAGCTCAGTATATCCTTTTAGTTCACCCCCAAAAATATTTTTAAAGCTTGCCATCAAATCACGACCAACATGCTTGGAACGAACGGTACTGCCTGTGACAATACCATAATGTTCAATAATTGCCTTGTTAGGAACGATTTCAAGTGTCGTGAGTATAATTTTCATTGTTAAGAATCCTGTTTATTTATTTTATTGGAGAGCATTACTAAGACTTTCAATAAAGAATCATACCATATACAAATTCTAACTCAAGTTACGATCGTTAGCTTGATTCCAGCGCTTTCAATATATTTTCTGTCATTTTTTTAGCGTCGCCTAACAACATAAGAGTATTATCTTCGTAAAAAAGTGAATTATCAATTCCTGCATACCCCGATCCAAGAGATCTCTTCACAAAGAGGACTGTTTTGGCATTAGCCACATCTAAAACAGGCATTCCATAAATAGGAGAAGTAGGATCATTCTTTGCCGCAGGATTTGTAATATCGTTAGCACCGATGACATAAACAACGTCAGCTTGTGCAAAATCTCGATTAATATCATCTTGCTCAAAAACATCGTCATAGGGAACGTTGGCTTCTGCCAGAAGAACATTCATATGCCCTGGCATACGCCCAGCAACAGGATGAATGGCATATTTAACATCTACACCTTCTTTTTTAAGAATATCACCCATTTCGCGCAAAACATGTTGAGCTTGAGCTACAGCCATACCATATCCAGGAACGATAATAACAGAAGACGCAGACTTCATAATAAAAGCAGCATCTTCTGCCGCTCCTATTTTTGCATTTCGATCCTCATGATCAGCGCTTCCTCCATCAACTGTATCTCCTCCCAAACCTCCAAGAATAACGTTAAAGAAAGAGCGATTCATCCCCTTACACATGATGTAAGATAAAATCGCACCTGATGCCCCAACCAATGCCCCTGTTATAATCAGTAGGTTATTTTGAAGAGTAAACCCAATCCCTGCCGCTGCCCACCCTGAATACGAGTTAAGCATTGAGACAATAACTGGCATATCTGCGCCCCCAATAGGGATAATGAGAAGAACACCAAGGAGAAGAGCAAGAATAATGGAAACCCAAAAAAAGAATGGGTTTTGTGTTACACAAAAAAGAAAGATCATAAGGAACAGCCCCAAACCTAAAATGGCATTAAGCATATGCTGACCATTAAAAGTAAGTGGTTTTCCAGAAAATGTGCCCTGAAGCTTCCCCCACGCAATGATAGAGCCTGTAAAGGTGACAGCTCCAATCGCAGCTCCAAGTGCCATCTCAAGAAGACTTCCAGCACTGATATGTCCATCTGTTCCAATCCCATACGCATCAGGATTAATAAAAGCAGCGCTTGCAACCAAAACAGCGGCCAAACCAACTAACGAATGAAAAGCTGCCATTAACTGAGGAAGAGCTGTCATCTGAATTTTTTTGGCAATATAAACACCAATAAGACCCCCTGCAGCAATCCCACAAAAAATAATAAAATAAGATGAAACTGTCGGCATCATAAGAGTTGTAATAATGGCAAGTACCATACCAGCAATCCCAAAATTTACACCTCTCTGTGCAGTTTCAGGATGAGAAAGACCCCGCAAAGACATGATAAAAAAGACCCCTGCAATCAAATAAACTAGTTCTGTGAATCCACCCATTTTACGCTTCCTTATTTATTATTTTAGCCATCATTGGAACAGAACCATGTCTTATAGATATCTGTCCATCTCTTTGTTTTTTTATAGTATATTAAGCCTATCGCCTTACTTCTTCTCAAACATATGAAGCATGCGTTTTGTAATAATAAACCCACCAAAAATATTTATGGAAGCAAGCACAATTGCGAGAAACCCAAAAATCTTAGCAAAAACAGAGCCATCTAGAGGTCCCGCTGCAATAATGGCAC
>JAJFGT010000257.1 GCA_021776015.1 Alphaproteobacteria bacterium | reverse complement strand
AGAAGACAGTTAAGTAACAAAGTAAAAGAGACAGGTCGCTTTTTACAGCGCTATTGGAAAGACCAATATAAGAACTTTGAATGAGTATAATAAGGCTAATAGGAAGAAGAATACGTAACCCTTGCCCTCGTCGATTGATGGTCCCACAGAGAAGGGCCGTCAGGGATATAAACACATAGGTAAGGGCTAAAAAAGGCCCTATGATTCTTAAATGAGTTTCAACACGAAATTCATTTCTTTGTTTTTCAGTGAGATCTGGATTGCTTTGAGATGTAATAAGCCCCCAAAAAGTATATTCAGTTGGTTTTTTTCCACGGCGAACAGAAGGCTTTTTTTCTTCGGGAAGATCCAGAGTATAACGATCAAAACTTAGACGTTTAAGGCTCTGGTCTGTCTTGTCGTAATCTTGTCGCGCACCGTCAAAAATTATGAGTTTATTCCCCGTATCAGTTTCAGCCAATACACCTCTTTTTGCATAAATTGTTTTAGCTGGCTCTGTTCTATCACGACTATCATGAATGATGAGGCCTTGGAGCTCTCCTTTACTACTGAGGTGTCGAATATAAAATGTGAGACCATTTCCAATATCGTTAAAGACACCTTCTTTAAAAATAAGCCCTGAAAATTGTGTTTTTAAAATTTGCCGTAACATATTTGTTTTGCCAATAGATGTGGGGCCAAGCCACGTTGTCATGACAAGTAAAAAGAGGGATGTTATGAGGGCTAAAAGTAAAATGGGGCGAGCTAAGGACCATTGTGAGAATCCTGTTGCTTTTAATACAGACATCTCACTGTCTAATATCATACGATTTAAAACAAAAATAACAGAACTTGCCAATCCAATAGGGAGTATAATTTCAAAAAAACGAGGGAGGTTTAAAAAGGTTAGAAGCCAAAAAGACCATGTAGAGGCTCCAGATTCAACAATGAGCTCTAAAAAACGTAAGGATTGAGTTAGCATCGTTACTGCAACCAAAACCAGTGAAATAAACACTGTGGCGATTAAAGTTGTTCGAAACATATATCGATTGTAAATCTGCATCTTGCCGTTCTGTTTTATTTGTTGCAGTATCTATATACTATAAACAAGCCTTATAAATAACATATAGAAACTTTTCTAGCCCCTCTTTTAAATGGATAAAAGAAACAGGGGGTAAAAATATAACTCGTAGGACTAAAATAATGACTGAAATTTCTTTCTCTTCTTCTCTTCCAAAAAGTAAATCTGATGCCCTTATTATCCCCGTCTTTAAAGGGAAAATATTGAATGAATCTGCTCAATCTCATGCGAATGAGTATAATGGATATATACAAAATTATTTGGATGAGCATAAGAAATTTAAAGGGAAATTAGGAGAGACCTTTGTTTTAGTGGCGCCTAAGGAAACCCTTTATCAGCGTTATATTTTATTGGGTCTTGGAAAAGAAGACACATTAAAGCCGTTAGATATTGAGGAGGCTGGAGGCAAACTATCTGGAGCCTTATTATCCTGTCAGGCAGAATCATGCGTTATCGATGTTAAGGGGCTACCCTCTTATGTCGGCGCTCATATAGGCATGGGGATTAAGCTGGCAAATTATAAATTCACGAAATATAAAACAGATAAGAAATCGAAAGAGATAAAAAACTTAGATGTTAAAATTGTTTCTGATGATATTAGCGATGTACAAGAGAGCTTTTTTCCATTGAAGGCCGAGGCTGAGGGAATTATTCTTGCCCGTGATTTGGTGAATGAGCCCCCCAACATGCTTTACCCTGATAGCTATGCTCAAATTATTAAAGCAGAGCTAAAGCCCTTGGGTGTTAAAGTGACTATTCTGGATGAGAAGAAAATGCTGAAAATGGGGATGGGCGGTATTATAGCCGTGGGTCAAGCCTCTGTTCATCAACCTCGAATGGTTATTATGGAGTGGATGGGGAGTGCTGAAAAATCAGATAAGCCTCTAGGATTTGTTGGAAAAGGTGTCACTTTTGACACAGGGGGAATTTCTATAAAGCCCCCAACTGATATGGATCTCATGAAAATGGATATGGGAGGTTCTGCGGCCGTGGTGGGCTTAATGAAATCTCTTGCTTTGCGTAAGGCAAAGACCAATGTCGTGGGTGTTGTGGGATTAGTCGAGAATATGCCTGATGGATTGGCGTATCGTCCAGGTGATATTATTACGTCTTATTCAGGAAAAACAGTAGAGGTTTTAAATACGGATGCAGAGGGACGTCTCGTTCTTATGGATGCGTTAACTCACATTCAAAAAGAATTTGATCCTAAGCTTGTGATTGATTTAGCAACCTTAACAGGAGCTATTATGGTGGCATTAGGATTTGAATATGCAGGTGCTTTTGTAAATACAGACAAGCTTTGGGAGCAACTTGAAGAAGCCAGTAAAATGAGTGGAGACAAGCTCTGGCGGATGCCTTTAGATGATGTTTATCGCAAAGAGATGGAGAGTGCGATTGCTGACCTTAAAAACTTAGGTGGGCGTTATGGAGGGTCATGTTCTGCAGCAGGATTCTTGGAGAATTTTATTGATAAAGGACGCTCATGGTCACATTTGGATATTGCGGGGACAGCCTATATTAATACAGCTAAACCCACGAGTCCTAAAGGTGGAACGGGAGCCGGTGTCCGTGTTCTAGGACAATTTGTAAGAGAAAATTACGGCTGATGACAGAAGTTCGTTTTTATCATTTGACTAAAAAGACACTCGAACAGGCTCTCCCTGATCTGCTGTCCCGTGTTTTGGATTTAGGGCGTAAAGCTGTGATTAAAGTTTCAGATGAGGAGAGTGTTCAAATCATGAGTAAGCATCTATGGGTCTGTCGTCGAAACGGTTTCTTTCCGCATGGCATTGAAGGGGATGCTCATCCTGATTATGATCCTTTGTGGCTTACTGCCAAGGACGAAAACCCTATTGATGCAAGCACTCTTATTTTGACAATGGGGACAGGTTCTTCCTCCATCAATGATTATGAAATCGTATGTGAAATGCTCAACGGTCATAATGATAATGAGGTTCAAGCTGCACGGGCTCGGTGGAAAATATACAAAGAACAAGGGCTAGATTTAACCTATTGGCAACAATCTGAATCTGGAGCTTGGGAAAAGAAAGCTTAGACTCCCAAAATATTTTTTCATTGACCTTTACGTAAGGGTTGTATTGAGTGTAGTTATATTTTTATTTTAAGGAAGGAACCCCCTTTTATGAGAGAATCGTTTACAATACAGGCTATTGAAACGCCCGATTTTTTTCTAAAGGGGGGGTGTTTTAAATAACCAAGAACAACAGGTTATCAATTTTCTTCAAAGGCTTGAGGTTACACAAATTGCAACAGGTCACTTTAGAGATGACGGAACGTGTTATGTAAGACCTCATGCTATGGGGAGAAATATTTATGCGACATCATTAGAAGATTTTGATACAGGGTTTCTTCAGAAAAAAGAGATTATGGGGGTTGGAAAGACTCCTCAAAAAGCGTGGGAAGCTTTAAGTAAAAATTTTTTAAATATAGCAAAGGGAAATCATTGTTTGTATGTCGATTCACAAAAATATATTGAGTCACGACAAAATCTTCCCGACGAGTTTCCTTATAGTTGCTATCAATTAAAATCGGGAGAGCTTATTCGTGTGAGAAGCCGTGATAATTTAGCCACTTTTGGTGCCCCAAAACC
>JAJFGT010000256.1 GCA_021776015.1 Alphaproteobacteria bacterium | reverse complement strand
CTTCGCCTTATCTGCTTTAGGAATTTTCATGGGGCATCAAAATGCTAAAAACACTCTTCCCCCATCACCGTCAATCTCAAAGAACATGGATATGATTCCAGAGGTTCCAGAAACATTGACCAAAGGTCTCGAGCAAAAAATTATGATGGAATTTGAAGAGCATCAACCTAATTTATCAGAGAACGCTCCCATGGAATCGGAGAATGCTAAAAATCCTCTTATAGAAAAAAGGGAAAAGATTGTTATCAAAGCCATTTATGATTCATGGATAGAGATCAAAGACCATGAAAAGAAAACTGTTTATTCTGGGATTTTGCAAATGGGTAATACCTATACCATCCCTCAAGGAGATGGTTATACCTTTATGACAGGGAATGCAGGAGGGACAGAAATTTTCTTGGGAAAACATTCTACAGGGCCGCTGGGACAGATAAGTCAGCTTCTTAAAAATATAAATTTGAATCACGAACACTTACAAACAAAACTAAAAGAGAATTGATATTTCACTCAAAAAGTTGCATGTAAGAGTCATGAAAACACAAGATCATACAAATATACGCCCGTGGAGAACAATTCAACGCCGCCATTCTCGTCAAATTATGGTTGGAGATGTCCCTGTTGGAGGAGACGCGCCTATAACTGTTCAATCTATGACGAATACACTTACAGATGATGTTAAAGCAACCGTAAAGCAAATTCATGCTTTAGAAGCAGCAGGAGTTGATATTGTCCGTGTGTCCTGTCCTGATGAAGCATCAAGCGCTGCTCTCAAGCAGATTGCCTCTCAAGTCTCTGTTCCCATTGTTGCAGATATCCACTTCCATTATAAAAGAGGGATTGAAGCTGCTGAAAATGGTGCTGCTTGCCTACGGATCAACCCAGGAAATATTGGTTCAAAAGAACGGGTCAAAGAACTCATCCAAGCAGCTAAAGACAATAATTGCTCTATTCGTATTGGTGTAAACGCAGGATCTCTAGAGCGTGACTTATTAGAAAAATACGGAGAACCTTGCCCTGATGCCATGGTAGAATCTGCACAGCGCCATATTCAAATTCTAGAAGACCATGATTTTTTTAATTTTAAAATTTCTTGTAAAGCCTCTGATATATTCATGGCAACAGCCGCCTATATGCAATTAGGAGAAATCTGTGATTACCCCATTCATCTAGGCATTACAGAAGCAGGGGGGCTAACAACAGGAACAGTTAAATCTTCTATTGGAATGGGAAACCTCCTTTGGGCAGGGATAGGAGATACAATCCGTGTCTCCCTTTCAGCCGATCCAGTACAAGAAGTTAAAATTGGATTTGAAATTCTTAAGGCTTTAGGACTCCGTCACAGAGGGGTCAATATAGTATCATGCCCATCTTGCGCACGCCAGCAATTCAATGTCATTGAAACAGTTGAAAAACTGGAAAAACGCCTATCTCATATAACAACACCTTTAACTCTCTCTATTATAGGATGTGTTGTAAATGGTCCAGGAGAAGCTTTAATGACAGATATTGGTCTCACGGGAGGTGGAAAAGGCACCCACCAAATTTATATCGGAGGGCAAACAGCTCACCGTTTAAAAGAAGGTGACGAATCTATTGTTGATCACATTGTCTCTATGGTTGAAGAAAAGATAAAAACAATTTCGTAAAATAAAAATTATTTTCTATAAAAATGATTTGATATTTTCATAACGATTTTGTATTGTCCCCCCATGTCAGAGATTCAAAGCAAAAAAGTTCAAGATATAAAAAAATCATGGAGAATGTTTTTATATTCAAGCTTTTACATCCTCTCTTTTCTAGATAAAACACGTAACCTTCCGATGATGCTGCATAAATTAGGGGGTCTTTATATTGCAGAAGGGGAGCATGCAAAAGCTGCGAAAGCCCTCGAGCGCGCTATAAAAGTCAATCCTAATACTTTTTTTATAATAGGAAATGACTTAGCGATAGCCTATGTCAAAAGTGAGCAGCATGCAAAAGCACGTGACACCTTTATACGTTTGCTGGAAGAGGTGGGTCCTGAAAATAAAAATTTCTGGACTTATTTAGCACATTCTCACTCTAATCTTAATAATGAGAAGGAGGCAAAAGAAGCCTATAAGCGCGTGACAGAAATAGATCCCTTCGATGCTATTGGATTCACCCATTTAGGCCAGAGCTATTTTGAACTGGATCAATACGAAAAAGCAAAAGATGCTTTGGAAAAAGCCATAAAGCTTGATCCTCAACTCGCTCATCCTTATTACGCTTTAGGTCAAACCTACTCTCTCCTCACGCGCTACGAAGAAGCGATTGAAAAATTTCAGCACTATATAACACTTAATCCTAAAGAATCTAGCGCATGGGACAATATAGCTGAGTGCTATCTTCGGCTGGGTCAATATGACCAAGCAGACGTGACAATAAAACAAGCTCTTTATCTCAATCCTGAGAACTCTATTGGATGGTATATTAAAGCCGCCCTCCAATCTAGAAATGGAGAATATGAAGAAACGATCAAATCTCTTAAGCAGACTCTAAAATTTAACTCTAAAAACTTTGGAGCATGGAGAGAATTAGGGGCTGCACAGGCAGAGTTAAAATTTTACGAAGATTCGAAGCTATCTCTTGAACGTAGCCTAGAAGGAAATCCAGAGGACTCTAAAGCATTGCATATCTTAGGATTTGTACATTACAACTTAGGCCAATTGGATAAAAGCATTCAATCTTATAAGCGTGCAATAGAGATTTCCCCTGATAGTAACGATATATTAGTAACCTTAGGAAACTTAGCCTACGCCCAACAGAAATTAGGACATTATAATGACGCACATGAGACAATAATGGAGTGGCAAACGCGTATTCAAGAAAGAGCCACAAAACATATTCAAGGGACAGATATTCAATCGACATTGGAGACAAAGAGAGCACAGCCTCAAATTTCTGAAGGAACAATCGACTTAAAACTTACACAAGATAGCCAAGGAAACTACTCTATTCGTATCCTAGAGTTTAATCACCTCCAAAACTCTGGGCTTGATGGCTTCCAACGTCTCACAGGTTCAGATATGCGGCAGTCTGTTATCAAACCTTTCCATGAGACCCTAAATCAAGAATGGCGTTCTCAAAACAGAATAGATGAAACACAATGCATTATACAAACAGGCAAGGAAATCGAACCTTTTCAAAGACTTTATCAAGATTTTGCAGATCCAAAATCAATACAGACAGATGTAAATATCAGTCACATCAATCTTGGTGTATTCAAGGATTACTTAGCAAAAAAAGCCCTCACGTCAGAAAAAATAGCGTCTTATTTTCCTAAAACACTTATACTTCCTGTATCTAAATCATCCAAAGAGACTTTAACTCAGAGACTAGAGAGCACTTTTGGCAATGATCCTCAAACATCTATTGTTATTAAACCCATAGATCAAGCTCAAGGAAATGGTGTTGAAATACATACCTTAGAAAGTGCTGCAGGCCGTTTATCAGACATTATGTCTTTCCAAACAGATAGAAAAGAAAATAATTTTCAAGCAGATTTACAATTAGAAGACGTGAATTATTGGGACGATCCAAGTACTATATCTGGAAATATTCTAGTACAGGAATGCGTTCGTTCTCTTCCTGCTAAAGCTTCAGATGGAAACAATTATGATGGAACAATGCGCGTTGTTTTTACCGTAGCCTCTGATCCAAATAAAAAAGATATGGGTATGGATATATATTTTCATGGAGCCTATTGGAAATTACCTGCTATTCCCTATGGGGCGGATACAGAAAAAACACTTCAGCATGATCAAATCGTTTCTCAAATCCCATCTAAGTTAAAAGCAGATGAGTACGAGCAAACATTGACAGCAGCAGAAGTATCCTCTCCACATCGAGATATTGTTTATACAAAATTGCGTGAAGTCCTTCCTCAAATTTTATCAGAAACAACAAATCCTTCTAACCCCAATGAATTCTGTAATCAGCTCATAGGGATGCTTAATTCCAATGATAGCACGACACAAATCATAGGAATCAACATGGCCACAGATTTCACCTCTGCCGCTTGGATAAAACTCATATGTACAGAAGACAATGTTCAACGGCTGACATCACGACTACATGAAATGCAACAGCAAGAATCCTCAAATGAGAATAGGACTCTTGCCACAGACTATCTACATCGCCTTATGGGAGGAGGGAAGGACAATAAACAAGTTAAGACAGTACAGCAATTATATCAAGTCGGGGTGGCCTCTTCCCCTCTGTTTAAAAATGCAGGCTTAAATTAGAAGCCTCATTACCCTCTAATGAATACAGACCAATTTGAATTTGAATTGCTTTTAAACTCTTGATTTGTATACTGCCTTCAATATAAACAAAGAGCTATCCTTACAAGGGAGAGACAGGCGTTAAAGAAATTATTTTCAAATGAAATATATACTTTTAAGCATATTACTACTCATCATAAACACCAGCAACGCGCTATCTGGTGAACATGAATCTGTATATGACCGCGTGATGGAGTCACAAACCATCCGCTGCGGTTATGCCTTATGGCCTCCATATATGAGCATGGACGTTAACACCGGCCAATTATCAGGAATCATGTATGACTATGTTGAAACCTTAGGAAAAAACCTTGGTTTAAAAATTGAATGGGCTGAAGAAATGGGCTGGGGAGACTATATCGCAGCACTTGAAAACAATCGCATAGATGTCTACTGCCCAGGCACATCATGGAACGCTGAAAGAGCACGTCTTGCTGATTTCACAAATCCTATGTATTTCATGAAATCGGCTATCTTTGTCAAACAAGGCAACTCACAATTTGATAACAATCTATCTGCCCTTAATCATGAGGACATAACACTTACAATAGTTGAAGGTGATATTTTCAATAAAATATCGAACCTTGAATTTCCAAAGTCTAAGAAGCTAGATTTACCACAGCTTGCCACACCTGCTGATTTATTCTTATCTGTTGCCGATGGAAAAGCTGACGCCACGATTACAGAAGCAATGGCAGGCCTAAACTTTATGAAAGAGCGCTCTGGCAGAATACAAATGGTCAAGTTAGAAAAACCATTTAGATCTATTCCTATCGCACTCTCTATTAAGGGAGGCGAGTATCGCTTTCAGAGAATGCTCGATATAGCATCATATGAAATGTTAATTAATTGTCTATTTGATAGCAGCCTAACAAAATATGACCCCAAAGATGAACTCTTCTTAAAAGTCGCTACCCCTTTTAAATAATAATCTTTAATGCCTTTTGATCCTATAAAACAGGACAGAACAAACATCCTTAAGAATTTGTTTTCTAATGTTAATTTCATTTTTTTTGCAAAAATTTAGAAATGGGATCAGAGTTTATGTGTCAAATAAATATGACAATAGATTGGAGGTCTATTATGAGTATGACGATAAAAGAACAGTTTTTTAATACAGTTTTAAAAGCCTATGATCATTATATGATAAAGTTACCGATGGAGGCCTACACTCATATTCCATTACAAGAACCTGACCATCTCATAGATCACCCAGGCTTTGTAGGACCAGATAACTTACTACAAGCGCATAGACCCAGAGTTATAGCTCCCATTTCTGATAT
>JAJFGT010000255.1 GCA_021776015.1 Alphaproteobacteria bacterium | reverse complement strand
TCAAAAATATGCAATGGAACTGGCTGAAAAGGGATTTGTTACTATTGCACCAGATGCTATTTGTTTTGAGGAAAGGTCAAACAAAGAGGCACCATTTCAATATCATGCGCATCAACTCAACATCCGACTAGTTGAAGGAAGAACCTTGTTGGGTAAGGTTTTATTTGATGTATCAGCAGGAATTGATCTTTTGCAAACTTTGCCAGAAGTGGATTCTTCTAATATTGGCTTCATCGGCCACTCATATGGTGGTCGAACAGCTTTATTTGCTCCTGTTTATGATAGAAGAATAAAAGTATCCGTTTGTAGCTGTGGATCAACCAACTACAAGGATATGTTAGATCAAAAGACTGGAATACAGTTAGATTTTGTGATTCCAGATTTTTTAAATCATGGAGATTTAGAAGATATAATAAGGTTAGTTGATCCAACAAATCTTTTAATTGTAGGAACGGATGATGACGAATGGAGCTTGAGCATAGATCACATAGTCAAATATTCAAGTGATGCGTTTGAAGTTGGTTCTCTGCAGACAAAAATCTTTAAAGGTAAACACCAGTTTAGTGATGAAATGCGATCACTTGCATATGAATTCTTAGAAAATAATCTGAAGAAGTAAATAAGCCACCTCATTTACTTCTATTCATCAACGCTCTACGCTTTACACCGCTTTGTTCTTTATGCCTAGAATAAAAAAATAGATAGGCTGGGTTCTTACCTGTATCTAGACACCCTCTATATCTATAAAATTTTAAAAGGAGAGATCCATGATTAAACATTATCCCTATAAAAATCTTGGGCGTCATGAGTTTGGTTGGTTAGATGCTCATTATCATTTTAGCTTTGGTGAATATTATAATCCTGAACGTATGTGTTTTGGAGCTTTGAGAGTTATTAATGATGATATTATTAAGGCAGGCGCTGGGTTTGACACCCACCCACACAAAGATATGGAGATCATCACTTATGTTCGAAAAGGTGCGATAACGCATCGTGATTCACAAGGTAACGAAGGGCGTACGGAAGCAGGAAGTGTTCAAGTTATGAGTGCGGGTACAGGTATATATCATTCTGAATTTAATCTTGAAAACGAAGACAGTAATTTATTCCAGATTTGGATTGTCCCTCGTGAAAAAAATGTTAAACCCCAGTGGAATAGTATGGAATTTCCTAAAACCTACGTAAAAAATTCTCTTCCACTTCTTGTTTCAGGATTAGAAAAAGACCAAAGTGAAGAGGTTCTTTTTATTCATCAGGATGCTCATATTTATGGTGGAGTTCTTGAGACTGGCCACGAGATTAAACATCTTATATACGGTCAGGCTTATATGTTGGTATCAGCCGGTGAAATAAAATTGGACGGTCAAACCCTTACAAAGGGTGATGGTGCAGAAATCACCGATACTGAGTCTGTTACCATTACGGCTATTGAAACGGCAGAAGTCGTTGTGATTGATGTCCCTCGTATGATAGGGTAACCACTAATATTTAGAGAGAGATAAATACTATGACAAAACTACTATTTCTTGCAGGAAGTGCACGGGAAGAGTCCCTCAATAAAAAGCTGGCAAGCTTGGCGGCAAAATTGGCCACAGAAATGGGGGCGGATGTTACGCTTATTGATTTAAAAGATTTTGAAATGCCTCTTTATGATGGTGATTTGGAAGCGGAGCAAAGTCTCCCTGAGAATGCTAAAAAACTTAAAAAAATCTTTATGGAGCATGATGGGTTTTTTATAGCCTCTCCAGAATATAACAGTTCTTTCTCACCGCTTTTGAAAAATACTCTTGATTGGATTTCACGTCCCCATGAAAAAGATGAACCCCCTTTACCCGCCTTTAAAGGAAAAGTTGCGGCTATAGGTTCAATTTCACCTGGTGGATTGGGGGGATTGCGAGGGCTTATACCTCTTCGTATGATGTTGGGAAATATTTCTGTGACAACTGTCCCCAATCAAGCGGCTATTCCCTTTGGATTTAAAGCCTTTGATGAAAACGGAGACTTAAAGGATGAAGGCCAAACTCAAATGTTGAAATCATCTATTGAACAATTTGTAAGGACGGCACAGGCTCTGACAAAATAGAATTCACCATTAAAAATCAGATAAGTCTTATGATATTAGCGTTAATATAAAGGGCTTGATCATCATTGAGTGCAAGAATGGTTTGATCTGTATTTTTATACTTTTCAATTATTTCGTGGGCATCTTCACCCATTTCATCATGATCCAAATGAGGAAGAAATGAAAAATCAATGAGGTTAAGACCTGTGTGATTATTTAAGCCTTGGATATCTTGATTATCCATTATAGAGATAAAACCAATGTCAGGTGACATGACAATCGCTCCTGCGCTTGATCCAATATAGAGACCATCTTGTCTCAAAAACTGTATAAGTGTTTCCTTGAAGTTACAGTCGTTCATATATTTGAGTAGGTAGAATGTATTGCCCCCACAAACATAAATAATGTCAGATGATAAAATTTGATCTTTGACCTCTTGTGAAGATTTTTCTTCAAGATCAAAATGTATCACCTTTAGTCCTAAATCTTCAAAGGGTTTTATCGTCCGTTCATAGAGAGGATAAGAAGGATCAAGATCCAAACCATTTGCAGCGGTCAAGATTACTGTTACTTTTTTTCCAATTAAGTTGTCACCTAATAATTCTTGGGTTTTGTGAAAGCTATCGCTAAATTCTGAGGCAAGAATAAGAGGCATAATTATCTTCTACTTTTCTGTGGCAACAACTTTGATTTGTGTGACATCTTGAAAACCGTATGTTCCATTTTCACGACCTAATCCCGATTTTTTTACACCGCCAAATGGATTCTCTGGACGGCTATAAGCTGTTTGGTTAACTTTTATCATTCCTGATTGAATATCATGTACGGCACGGGCTACTATGCTTTTATCTTCTGTAAAGATGGCAGCACCAAGACCGTATTCTGTATCATTGGCTTTTTCGATAGCCTCTTCGTATGTTGAAAATTTAACAATGGGAAGAACAGGACCAAATATTTCTTCATGCCAAACACGCATATCAGGTGTAATATTTATAAGGAGTGTTGGCTCAAAGTAAGCGCCTTTTAAATGATCAGGCTCCTTTCCACCACAGACAAGAGTTGCCCCTTTTTGAACGGCATCTTGGAGCTGTTCTTTTAAAAGAGTCAGTTGGCGCTGGGCAACGAGAGGGCCAATGTCTGTGTCTTCATCCATTGCATTCCCTACTTTTTTGGCGATTACGATCTCTTTAAGAGCTGAAACAACTTCATCGAAACGGTTCTCATGAACGATGAGGCGTTTTGAGGCACAGCAGATTTGCCCGCAATTGTTAAAACGTCCCGCATAGATTGCAGGGAGTGATTTTGTAAGATCCGCATCTTCAAAGAAAATAGCAGGATCTGAACCTCCAAGTTCGAGAACACAGGGGATGAATTTTTTAGCGGCCTGTTCTGCAATAATCTGTCCAACGCGTGTGCTTCCTGTAAAATTGATATAATCTATGTCAGAAGAGATAAGTGTTTGTGCGGCTTTGGCATCCCCATAAATAACGTTGAACACACCCTCTGGGAAGTCGGCTGCACTAAAGAGCTCCTCTAGCATAACGGCAAAGAGCTGGGTTTCCTCTGAGTTTTTGAAAACAATGGTATTTCCTGCAATGAGGCTTTGAAAAACGGCCCAAATGACATTATTTGCCGGGACATTCCATGGTGAGATGGCGGCAACTACGCCATAAGGAATATGATGGATATGATTGATTTCTGTATCTGTTTCAAATGTCACAGATGGTTTTAAGCATTGTTCTGCATTTTCTAAAGACCATTTCATAGAGGAAATGGCACGATCTGTATTGATATAGGCTTGTGTAATCGGCACTCCCATTTCTTGAGATTGAAGTTTTGCTATTTTTTCTCTGTGCTCAACATAAAGATCATGAAGGTTTTGTGCGTAGACAAGACGTTCTTTTACAGATAGGGACGACCATGCAGGAAACGCTTCTCGTGCGGCTGCAACTTTGGCTTGAATCTCTTCAGAAGAAGATATTTCAACATCACCCAAAACTTCATAGTTTTTTGAAGGGTTCGTTGATATGGTTGTATGTTCAGGAGACATGGGTATAGGTGATGCAGACATTATATTATCTTTCTTCTTTAATCAGATCGTTTAGATTTCGCCAACCATAGCATACTTCTTTGACTTTGGAGGGGCCTATCTCAATGAGATGTTTGCCAATGCGTTGCCCTCTTAATTTTTCATAGAAACTACACGCATTTTTATTCTTATCCAAAACCCATAAGCAGAGCCCTGACTGTTTCTCCTTTTTTAAGTGCGTGCATGCATAAGAAAGTAGAGCTTTTCCAATGCCTTGCTTCCAGTAATCAGGAAGAATATAGAGAGCTAAAATTTCGGACGTATATTGGGGACGAATTGTTGATTGTCCAGGAGGCATAGTTTCAATTTTTCCGTAGGCAACAAACCCAACGGGGTGATCTTGAACATAGGAGATTGCAACATGAATGTCAGGATTAGAAAGCCATTTCTCCCAACCAATTTCACGCTCATGAGTAGACATTGAGTTTAGGAAATTCTGATCCACGGCGCCTGCATAGGCTGAGTGCCAACCCTCTACGTGGAGAACGGCGAGAATTGAGATATCCTCTTGAGTGGCAGGTGCAATATACATGGGATTAGAGTATAGAAAATATTTGTTTTCTTAACAATATTTTTATTGTTTTCAGTTACTTTATACTATACATAAATTAAAAAATAAAAAGATAAGTAAGAATGCCAGAACCAAGAGAATATATAAATCAGAGGCGAGGAAAAGTTGTTCTTCTTCTTGATACAAGAGATGATGCGACACAGTCCTTTAGTACTTCACATCTTTATCAAGATACCTATGAAGAATTTCAACAAGCAGCCTTATCCTTAGATCCTGATGATTGGCGAAATATTCGAAATTTAATGCGTGGTAGAGAGGTAGCTTTGGGTAAAGAGAGTATTAAAGCACTTTCTGGACGTGCTCGAAAGGTTAATATTTTTATTGGGGATGAAACACAGAGGAGAATTGTAGAAGATTGGGCAAAAGGTTCTTTTCAAGCTACACATAAACCTCAATATGCACTCGATATTGCTGGAGTTCCTGTCGCCCCTACTCATTATATACATATGAAAGAAAAATTATCGAGGATTAATCATCGAGATCCTCTGGTACAATTTTTACAATCAGCAGATAATCCATTTGGGGCGGATGGTATGGGTATGAGAAAAGCCTTCGCTGAACATGGTATTAACAGGTCAAATCTGCCAATTGCACGAGCGGCTATAAGGTCGATGGCACCATCGACTTAACTCTCTGTTCGATAGTTTGGTGCTTCTGCTGTAATCGTCACATCATGGACATGGCTTTCACGATATCCTGCTGAAGACATTTTTATGAATTGAGCATTTTTCTTCATTTCTTCAATGGTTGAACAGCCTGTATATCCCATAGCTGCACGAAGCCCTCCAATTAATTGATGGAGAATATTTTTAACGGGCCCTTTGTAAGGAACGCGTCCTTCAATGCCTTCGGGAACAAGTTTTTCAGAATCTGTTACATTTCCTTGGAAATAGCGGTCGGCAGACCCTCTGGTCATAGCTCCAACTGATCCCATGCCTCGATATGTTTTATACGAACGCCCTTGAAAGAGAATGACGTGTCCTGGGGCTTCATCTGTTCCTGCAAACATGGATCCTAACATGGCGCAGTCAGCTCCTGCGGCAATGGCTTTTGCAAGATCTCCAGAGTATTTAATACCCCCATCTGCAATCACAGGGATTCTCATTTTTTGACAAGCGTTCGCAACATCTTCGATCGCTGTGAGTTGAGGAACACCAACACCTGCTACAATTCGTGTTGTACAGATGGATCCTGGTCCAATTCCAACTTTCACCGCATCAGCGCCAGCATCAATAAGTGCTTTGGCAGCGCTGGCAGTTGCAATGTTTCCACCAATAATTTGTAAGGTTTTTGAAGGAAGGTTACGAATGCGTGTAATAGTTTCTAGTACATTTTGTGAATGACCATGTGCTGTATCTACAACTAAAACATCTAATCCTGCTTCAACCATTGCCTCAGCACGTTCAAAGGCACTTGTTCCTGTTCCAACAGCAGCACCCACAAGTAATTGTCCATCCTTGTCTTTGCTTGCATTGGGAAAGAGGTGTGATTTTTCGATATCTTTAACTGTCATTAGTCCAATACAATTAAAAGCATCATCGACAATAAGGAGTTTTTCAATACGATGTTGGTGAAGAAGTTTTTTTGCATCGTCTTTTGTAACTGTTGATTTCACAGTTATTAGATTCTCGGACGTCATAAGGTCCTTGATCGGAGTCTCCATATTTTCAGCAAAACGAACGTCACGATTTGTAAGTATTCCAACAAGTTTTCCAGATTTTTCTGTAACAGGGATACCTGATATTTTGTTATATTGCATTAAATCCAAAGCTGTAGAAAGCGTAGCATTTGGATCAATAGTAATAGGTTCAAGAACCATTCCTGATTCAAAGCGTTTAACTCGACGCACGTGCTCAGCTTGTTTTTCAACACTCATATTGCGGTGAAGAATTCCCAATCCTCCATTTTGAGCCAGTGCAATGGCCATCTCGGCTTCTGTGACAGTATCCATGGCAGAGGATAAAAGAGGCGTGTTTAAAGAAATTGTTTTTGTTAGCCGTGTTGATGTACTGGCATCATTTGGATGAATATTTGAGGCAGCAGGAAGGAGTAAAACATCATCAAATGTTAAACCGTCTCTTATATGTCCTGTGGTTTTTTTCTGAAGAAGTCCCATGATGCAAATCCTATTTTTTATGTGTTGTTATTCATACTGAATTTGCAGTGTACTTATAGGGATTTTTATGAGGATGTAAAGGGTGAATTTAAAGATTCAAGCTTCTGAAACATGAATACGCATACCATGACGAGTGCAAGAGGGAGATGCTAACTCAAGGAAGGGGGTAACAATTTCATCAGGGTGAGGTAAAGTCTGGGGATCTTCCCCAGGGCATGCTTTTGCACGCATATCCGTACGAACACTTGCAGGATCAATCATATTTACACGCACATTTGTTTTCGCTGTTTCACAGGCGTAAGTGTGAACCAAAGATTCAATCGCTGCTTTACTGACGGTATATGCTCCCCAATAGCTACGAGGTCTGGGGACAACACCTGAAGTAACAAATATGGCACGTCCAGATTTTGATGCACGAAGAAGGGGATCAAGAGAACGGAGCATCTGAAAATTTGCTGTAAGATTTGTGGTCATGACCTCATTCCACTCAGTCATAGGGGTTTGAGCAAGTGGTCGTAATGTTCCCAAAATTCCAGCATTTGCAACCCAAATATCAAGCCCACCAAATTTTTCAAAGATTGTAGGGCCAATCGTTGAAAGGGCATCTATATCAAGAAGATCAACGGGCATGATTGTGGCTTTTCCGCCCTCACGTAAAATCTCATCATGAATCTCTTCCAAAGCACCGATTGTACGTCCTAGCAAAATAACATGTGCCCCTGCACGTGCGTATGCTTTTGCAACGGAGGCCCCAATTCCACGAGAGGCTCCTGTAACCAGAGCTATTTTATTTTGAAGGATAAGATCTGTTGTCATGTTATTAAAATCCGCTCCCTATTTGTGACGCTCACGTAGCTTTGTAACACTAGAGCCTGTATTATTATTGTTATGATCTGTAAGGCTTACAGAATAGTCACCTGTGAAACAGGCATCACAATATTGAGGTGTGTCATTATCTCTTTTGCCCTCTCCTACGGCACGATACAAACCATCAATAGAAATATAGGCTAAAGAATCTACACCAATATATTTCTCAATTTCTTTAATGGTGTGATTGTGTGCCATCAATTTTTCGTTTGAAGGCGTATCAATTCCGTAAAAGCAGCTATATTTTGTGGGTGGAGATGAAATACGCATATGAACTTCTTTGGCCCCAGCATTTTTAACCATTTCAACAATCTTTTTTGAAGTTGTTCCACGGACGATGGAATCATCGACGAGCACCACTTTTTTCCCCTTTATAAAGGGAGCATTTGTATTGTGTTTGAGGCGAACTCCTAAATGACGAATTTGATCGGTGGGTTCGATAAACGTACGGCCTACATAATGATTTCTTATAATTCCAAGATCAAAGGGTTTTCCACTTTCTTCAGCAAAACCAATAGCAGCAGGGACACCACTATCAGGGATAGGAACAATAATATCAGCATCATCTACGTTTGCTTCTCTGGCAAGTTCTGCTCCGATAGCTTTTCGTGTCTCATAGACTGTTTTCCCCTCCATAAAACTGTCAGGTCTAGCAAAATAGATATACTCAAAAATACAAAACCGAGATGTCACGTCTTTATGGGTTTCTTTAAATGGATGATAGCTAACAAGCCCATCGTGAGTGATGACAACCATTTCTCCTGGTTCAATATCACGAATGTATTCAGCATCAATAATATCCAAAGCACATGTTTCAGATGCTAAAATATAAGAATCTCCTAAACGACCCAAGACAAGGGGACGAAATCCTAGAGGATCTCGGATTCCAATAATGCGTTCTTTTGTCATTGCGACGAGAGAATAGGCACCTTTAATCTGGTGGAGAGCTTCAGTTATTTTCTCTTCAATGGTTTTTTTAGATGAGCGTGCAATTAGATGTACAATCACTTCTGAATCAGTTGTCGATTGAAAAATAGATCCTTTTTGAACAAGATCATTTCGAATTTCATGGGCATTGGTCAAATTTCCATTATGCGCTATAGCCATTCCCCCAAAGGATAGATCTCCATAAAGAGGCTGAACATTCTTAAGAAGTGTGGCACCACTTGTTGCATAACGATTATGACCGATTGCCATTCGCCCTTGTAAGTAGTCTATAACATCTTTGCTTCCAAATGTGCTGTCAACAAGACCCAGCGCACGATGTGCATAAAAAATATCTTCACATTGAGAAACAATGCCTGCAGCTTCTTGACCTCTATGTTGAAGGGCATGCAATCCTAAAGCCGATAATGCTGCTGCATCATCATGATTAAATACAGCAAATACTCCACATTCATCATGAAATTTATCAGAATCTAAATGGGAATTTTGTGTATCAAAAGATGTGCTCATTGGTTGTACGATCCTGTATCTGAATTGGGTTGTTTATTATTTATTTGTTCCCCAATAAGTTGATTGAGTCCTTTACGATCTTTTTTATCGTATCCATCTTCAGTTTCATCGAGATCATAATGGTTTTTAATCTCGTCAGAGGGAGGATCTTGTTCGTCTGATTTTAAAACATCCATATTTTCAAGAAACTGACGTGCTCCAGATGTTGCTTCTGTATCTGACTCATCTTGAGATAAAAATTGAGATAACCATCCTGATGTTGCTTCTAAATAAAAGACCATATGAGACCCTTCAAAGAAATCTTTTCTTTTTTCATCAGAGGCGATTAAATAAATAGGGAGATATAAAACACCGATTAAAAGAACGCCTCGTAGAATTCCAAAAATAAGACCGAGTGTACGGTCTATAGAGCCCAGCCCTGCAGAGGAAGCTGTGTGGCTCAAAAAATGACTGATGATGCTTAAAACAATGGAAAATGAAATGAGAACAGAACCATAAGCAAGAATTTTAGCGAGGATATCATACGGAATAATATCAAAAAGAGATTGAGGGTCTTCTCCTTCTACAATACCTAGCCAGCCTTCCATTAAGGGAACGACATTGTCTCCGAAGAAAAAGGCCATGGCAACACCGCCAACAATGCCAAGAATAGTCAGAACTTCTTTGATAAGACCTCGAAAAAAAGCAATGGCTGCAGAAATGATAAGAAGAGCAACAACAATGATATCTGTAATAGTGGCAATATCCATTTAAAACTCCCTCTAAATTGTCTTCTTGAAAGAGGTATTATTTACAGTTTTCCCATTGATAACGCAAGTAAAACTATTGGGAATATCGTTCCAGACTAAAATTTAAACTACAAATTCACATAAAATGTGTGGCGTGGTTCTAAGTTTGGCTCATCAACATTTTTATAATAAAGCATTTGTCGGTCTTGATCCCATAAAAAAGGAGAATGAGTGATAGGGTTTTGTAGGTTTGAGGGTACAGTTTCGAGATAAGCAGAAACTTCACCTGCAGGAATTCTTTTTTGTAGAAGATGGAGAGCTGTACGTGTCATTTGAAAATCTACGACAAGATAATGTGCAGATTTAAAGAGCTCATCCGTCTTTAAAACGCCCCCTATAATTAAATCATATATGATATTTGTAATGGGATTACCGGGATTTTTTATAGAAGATAGTATGAACGTATTGGGATCATTAGAGTATTCGTTTTTACAAATTTTCCTATTCTTCTCTGAAAAATATGTATGCGCTGACATTTGGGCATAATGTTCATTTTCTTGAAAACACACATATATTTTCCGTTTGTGTAAAGGGACAGAACCGGCCATTGTCATCATGAGTGGCTCTAGGACTCTCCAATCATCTGCTAAAAGTGTTCCTCCACGGACATCATGAAGATTATTTATGGTGAGTGTTCTATTAATTTTATCCCCATAGTCAATGGCAAGGGTGGGATCATTGAATAAAAGAGTTTCTAATGTATTTTTTTGTACTCTTACGAGAATAAAAGAAATAGCTGTTTCAACGACTGTTGATGTCACGCCTGCCATATCTTGATAAAGGCGCATATACTTAATCCACTCTTCCATGGCCTGTTCCTTGTTGCCGTGGCTTTGTAGCATTATGATATGAGCTGCTTTCAGTTCAGCTAAATTAATGAGGTCACTTCCATTATAGAGTGCATCTAAGGATAGGTCAGGAATAGAGAAATGTGGATAGGAGGGAAATATTTGAAACCGCGCCCATAATATAGAATTATCTT
>JAJFGT010000254.1 GCA_021776015.1 Alphaproteobacteria bacterium | reverse complement strand
TCTTCATCATGTTCAACAACAATAACAGTGTTTCCAAGATCCCGAAGATTTTGTAGGGTTTCAAGAAGACGGTTGTTGTCTCTCTGGTGTAAACCGATTGAGGGCTCATCGAGGACATAAACAACACCTGTTAGCCCAGATCCGATTTGTGAGGCTAGCCGAATGCGTTGGCTTTCTCCCCCAGAGAGTGTCCCTGATGTCCGAGATAGATTTAAGTAGTTGAGCCCGACATTAATAAGAAAAAGTAGTCGTTCATTGATCTCTTTCAGAATTGTCCGTGCGATATCTTGCTGTTGAGGTGTCAGTTTTTCTTCAAGAGAGGAAAACCAGTTGAGAGCTTCGCTAATACTTAAGTTGCCAATATCTACGATGGTTTTTGTATCAATTTTAACAGCCAACGATTCAGGTTTAAGGCGGGCACCTTCACAGGCTTCACATGGAGTGCTTGTTTGATATTTTGTTAAATTTTCACGGACGGAGTTACTATCTGTTTCAAGAAGACGTCGCTCTAAATTTGGGATAACACCTTCAAAGGGTTTATGACTGTTCCATGTGCTTTCATTTTTACTTTTATAAATTGTTTTGATGGCTTTAGATCCTGAGCCATACAAGATAACATCTTGATATTCAGACTCTAAATCCTTCCAAGGGATGCTTGTATCAAACTGATAAACATCTGCTACGGCACGCATCGATTGTAAATAAAAGGGTGCAAAGCGTGTAGCCCAAGGGGCAATGACACCGTCTTCAATAGATTTTGTAGGGTCAGCGATCACAAGGTCAGGATCAACAACCATTTTCTTTCCCAGCCCATCACATGTAGGGCAGGCGCCATGTGGATTATTAAAGGAGAAAATACGAGGTTCTATTTCTGCAATAGTAAAACCAGAGACGGGACAGGCAAACTTTTCAGAAAAGATAGTTTGTTCCCCTGTATCGGCATTTTCAACAGTCAGGAGTCCATCGGCCAATTGCAAAGCTGTTTCAATAGAATCTGCCAATCGTGTTCCAATATCATCTCGAATGACAAGTCGATCTACGACAACATCAATATTATGCTTAAGCTTTTTATTGAGTTCTGGTGTCTCGTCAATTTCATAGAGCGTGCCATCAATTTTAACACGTTGAAATCCCTTTATTTTAAGTTCGGATAGTTCCTTGCGATACTCCCCTTTTTTCCCTCGTATAATAGGCGCCATAATGTAAAGGCGTGTTTCACTTCCCATCTCTAGGATGCGATCAACCATTTGGGAGACTGTTTGGCTTTCAATGGGTTGACCTGTTGCAGGAGAGTAGGGGACTCCAATCCGTGCCCACAAAAGACGCATATAGTCATATATTTCTGTAACTGTTCCTACGGTTGAACGTGGATTCTTAGACGTTGTCTTTTGTTCAATAGAGATGGCAGGAGAGAGCCCTTCTATGGAATCAACATCAGGTTTTTGTATCATTTCTAAAAACTGACGTGCATAAGCAGACAGGCTCTCAACGTAACGACGTTGCCCTTCGGCATAGATCGTGTCAAAGTCCAGAGATGATTTTCCTGATCCAGACAATCCTGTAATAACTGTGAAAGAGTCGCGAGGAATATCAATGTCAATATTCTTGAGATTATGTTCTCGTGCACCGCGGATAGAAATTGTTTTTAGCATAGATGATATATGTCGTTTTATGATTAAAAAGGCAAGGGGATATATTATAAGTATTTTTGATTCTGAATTGAGCTGTTATAGGGGAGTAAATGGCCTTATATCCTTAGAATAAAATCTCTTAAAAGTGTTTGTGACTGGGCGTTTTGAAGATTTTTATATTTTTAATTGACATGGGAATATGAAATAGAATATATGCTCTCTGGTAAATAATCTTTTTAACGTAACAATAGTGGTAATGGAAAATTTAGAGGAGTGTGATTTGGAAAGTTTTTTTCTTTATTTATATCCGCTTGTTGCGGTGAGTAGTACCCTTGCATATATGCCACAGATTATACGTTTACTTCGATCTGAGGATATAGCGAGTGTTTCCCTATTATCTTGGTGTGTTTGGCTCATAGGAAGCATTGTAACCTTAGGCTACGGTGTCGTTCACCTTAAAGATTTAACGTTTTGTATTGTGACGACATTAGGAACAATTTTAATGTGTGGAATTGTCTGTATCGTTCTTTATAAAAGATACAAATACAAGCGACAGTATGTATCACAAATACCTCCTCTTCCTCTTCTATAATCTTTTATAGATTTCTTCTTTTAAATTTTCTCTTTTTTACCCTTGTCACTTATCGGAAAAGCTATAGATTAGCTCTTGGGTTTAGGTATAAAAATACAGAATTTAGAAGGATTTCTCTCGTGAACGGAATGAATAAGAATTTACTCTTATGGTTGGGCATTATCTTAACATTGACCTTTTTGTTTAATGCGTTCAACTCGGCGCAACAAAAAACGACAAAAGAGAGCACTGCTTTAGCTTATAGTGACTTTATTAAGGCCGCTGAAAAGGGTGAGGTCGGAGATATTACCATTACAGGTCGAAATGTTGAGGGGCATTATGCTGACGGGGGCGCGACTTTTAAAACACTTGTTCCTGATGAAGAGAATGTTGTTGAACGTATCAAAGATAGTGATGTGCGAGTCAAGGCAGAGCCAACAGATGATGGTAAAATAAGCCTTTTTAGTGTGTTTGTTTCATGGTTCCCTATGATCTTGTTGATCGGTGTATGGATTTTCTTTATGCGCCAAATGCAAGGAAAAGGGGGCGGGGGTGCTATGGGCTTTGGAAAATCTCGTGCTCGTATGCTCAATGAAGATAAAAAACGTGTGACATTTGAAGATGTTGCAGGGATTGAAGAAGCAAAAACAGAACTTGAAGAGATCGTAGAGTTTCTAAAAGACCCTCAAAAATTTCAGCGTTTAGGAGGAAGAATTCCAGAGGGAGCACTCCTTGTTGGGCCTCCAGGAACAGGGAAGACTCTGATTGCGCGTGCCGTTGCTGGTGAAGCTGGTGTTCCATTCTTTACAATTTCTGGATCAGATTTTGTAGAAATGTTTGTCGGGGTCGGAGCCTCTCGTGTGCGTGATATGTTTGAACAGG